>NZ_JBHTBQ010000018.1:0-162206 GCF_042664895.1 Iodobacter arcticus | reverse complement strand
TGATTTATGCGCCCTTATTCCCCGCATGCTGCATGCCTTACTCATTGCTAAGCCTTGCCCGCGAGGGCGATTAACTGAGTAAGAGACATAATCAGGTTAATTTATATTTGGCTGCAATGATCCTCAAATCCCCCGATTCAAAACAAGCCCAGCTTGACGAGCTTAATGGCTTGCTTGCCCAAGCAAACCTAAGCGCTAATCAGCGCGACTTAATTACCAAAGAAATTTATATGCTCAAGCAGGGCGTGCTTGGTGAGCAGAATAGCGAATATGAAATTAATTTCTATTTGAAAGATGCAAAAAGATGGGCAGTCATTCACGACCTGCGCATTGAACACAATGGCCGAGTAGCACAAATTGATCACCTCTTGATCAATCGCTTTCTGGATGTATTTGTTATTGAAACTAAAAATTTTAGCGCTGATTTGCAAATCAATGAGCTAGGCGAATTTACGGCTTGGTATAACAAAAAGCCGATTGGTATTCCCAGCCCATTGGCACAAAATGAAAAGCATATTGAAGTACTAAAAGCACTTAGCAAAACACTGCCTCTACCTAAACGCCTTGGCCTTACCTTAATGCCAAGCTTTACCAGCGTGGTAATGGTCAGCAATAAGCAGCGTATTACTCGTCCCCAAAAATTAGATACCCAAAACATTATTAAAGCTGAGCAAATTTTGGAATGGGTAACTAAGACGAATGTTGATAATGCAAGCATTGGAACTGTTTTTGGCAGCTTAGCCAAGATGGTTAGCCCAGAAACGGTAATGGAAATTGCCGAGTTATTTACAAGACACCACCGCCCCTTAAAGCCAGATTTCAAAGCAAAGTTTGGGATCAAAGAGCCATCTGAAGTTCCCGCCGTTCAAAAGCCTGAAGTGCAGGCGCTCGTACCGCAGCCAGAAGTCGTGACTGTCGCTATTACGGCAGAAGAAACAACAAAGCTTACTAGCTCTAAACTGGCCGCAAAACTTGGCCTTAAAAATACTCAGGAATTAATGGATAAATTTATGGAAAAAGGTTTGGTAGAAATTGTGGATGGCAAAACAAAATTAACCGAACAAGGAAAAGTGGCAGGTGGCGAGGCGAAATTCAGCCCTATATTTGGGGCGTATTTTATTTGGCCTGTTGATATTTTTTGTAGTTAATTATTTTTAAATAAATTGGATATATTGATGTCTGAAACTATTAATACGTCTGAAATGGCTCGGGTTATTTTTAAAGAGGTGTTTAGGCACCTTAATTGGAAAAAATTTGGTCCGGAGGATGTGCCGTGGTCTTGTGTTAATCCTGCTCATAATAAAAGGCAGCATCCAACTGACAGCGTTTTTTATTATGATAACCCTTTTACAAATAAGAAAGTATTTTTTAATGTTGATCTAAAAAGTTACGCCGCAAATACTATAGCAAAGCTTCCGATTCAAGGTGCTGTGAAATCATTATATATTGCAACACAGTGTGCGACCATGAGCGAAGAATGGAAGCAAATATTTTTACAAGGATTTAGTGATGTTGAAGAGGTAAATGGCTTGTTGTTTGTTTACAATCACGATAATTCATGCATAAAAGACATGAATGAGTATCTGGCTGATTTGGCAAAAAATGATGCGTACTTTACTTTTAAGGGGAAGCAAAAAGTTTATGTTATTGGGCATGATGACGTTGCTTATCTTGTAAACGTAACTAATGATTTAAAAGGTTTAAAAGGAGACCAAGAAGTTCCTCTTGACACAACAGAATCAGGTTTCTTTTATCCTTCATATTCTGGTGGAAGAATGCAAATTTCAGATTGGGATACACCTGCAGTAATAGAGTCAATTTTAGGGTCTTGGCTGCTTTATAGATATAAAAAAGATAATGGATTTTCTATAATAGCTTATTACAAAGGAAGAGGGGATGATTACCGTGAATTCATTTATTTAATTGATATGGTTACAGTATTTCAATTGATAAAGACGAGTTTGTGTATTGATATTAGAGCTCCAAATTTAAGTAGAATGGCGCCTAGTTCATTAGAGGCTGCTTTTGAGATTTATTCAAAAGAATCACTCAATCCAGAAAAAAGTAAAAATCTATTAAGTTCAAAAATTAAATTGACAACAATACCAACAGTTAAATATGGATTTCAAGATACTTTGATCTCAAAGAGAAATTATGAATAATAAGCGACCTATTTATTTTGCACCTCCTCGTGAGATCTACGATGCTCTTGAGTCATCTCAATCGAAGGCGACCCTTGAATTTTTACATTTGTTTTTAAATAAGCGTGGTCATATTCTTGGTGGAGGGCTGGGAAGGGAAGAATTAATACGATATCTGAGCAATCTTCCGTTGAGTTATTTTGATATTGATGAAATTGCTAGGCAGTTAGAATCACCAAGTAGAAAAGAAAAATCTGCCGCTAAAAGATTATCAAAAAAAATAGATGTAGTGAATTTTCAGTCTGCAGTTGATATAGTAAGAAAAAAACGCAGTTCAATGAATGAGGGTATTGATTTAATTGTAACTCCTGACGGAAAAGTTAGGATAAAATTAATATATACTGAATTGCAGCTTGAGATGACCCACTTAAGGCAAAATAAAGATCGTGAGTCCTATATTGAATTGTATTCAGGAAACGATGGGTCTAAACTTGTTTACCCTGATAGTAAACGAGTTAATGATGTCGTTTCTGAAATTGTTGCTGCTCTCGAGGATATTGTTCCTGAATTAAAGGCTTCTGAAGTTGATCTGTATGCTTTTGAAAAGAAAGAGCGAACATTGTTTTTTCAAAATCTAATTAATGGGTTAGAAGGTTTTATATTTCATGATCTGTTAAAGGTTAGTGTTAATTCTGAAATTGAAAATCTAATTTTTGACGAAGATGAGGCTCTCTGTGACACTAGTAAAGAAGATAGTTCTGAGCGCATAAAAGTAGAGGACGAGGTAAAGGCCGTCTTGAAAAGAGCTGCTCTTGATGGTTCTGGGATGCTAACTTCTGTTCATTTGAAAAACTTCCTTGAATCAGGTTTTTATTTATATAGGGTAGTATGGCAAGCAATTAAGAAAGGCTCTAATGGTGATAAGTATGAGTTTGAAGCATTGCTAAAAAATCCTGTGAAGGGAGAGGGTTTTGTTTTTCATGTAAGGGGTAAATATAATTGTAAAAAGGATGGTGGCTATGCCGCGACAAGATTATCCGTTAAAGACGAAAATGACTCATTGTTAAATTTGCTGGAAGGTTCGGCTTTGATTGTCTATAAAGATATGATTGAATCGAGGTAATTATGAAAGGAAGATTTTACGAATTTAAAAGCAGTTTGGATTTTTGTAAATTGCTAGAGTTAATTAAAATTTATGAATTTGACGAGGCAGCAGAAGAGTCAATGGGTTTTTTAATTAACGAATTTTCTGGAAATTTAATTGCAGCTACGTTTTATGAGAAGTGGAGCGTGTCGGAAGAAATAACACTGCCTTCTAATGCTAAAATAGAGCAAAAAATATCATTACTTCGAAAAATTGACTTTGAGATTGATCGTCAATTTTTTCCTAGTATGTTTATTTATAATCCACCTAGATCTCTTGTTTCATTGTTTTCAGCTATTGCGTCTGCTTTGAATTTTGAATGTACAATTGAACCTCTCACAGTTGATGTTAAGGCTACTATTAATAGGTTGAAGGAAACAGTTGATAAGTTGGAGTTGAATTCAGTTGAATGCTCTGGGCTTCGTTATAATAATAATATTGTTGCGAAAGTGATTTTGAAGTCAAATAATGATATTACCGATTTTTTTTCAAAATCTGAATACTCTAAAGGGATTATTGATATTGCCTCAATGAGACTGTTTTATTTAGGAGGTTGGGTTGATCTTGATTTATCTAAAGGTGGATCAATTAAAATTGGGAAAAATAAAGATGAATTAAGGCGGTTCGTTGTTAGTTCTTTAAAATATTCTGCTACTTAGTGAGCTAATTTAAAATTAAGTAGCTTCATGTTTTTTCAAATAGAATTAATTTATTTTAATTGTGGGCTTCTGATGATAAAAACTGGTTTCGGGTGGAGCAGGCTTGTTTTGTGGGGCAGCGCAGGGTGGCTGCGGCTGAATCTGGCTTTGCCTCTTTCTTGTGGCCCTTGGCATTTAGTGCAAGCACCAAACTCCAGCAGCAGCAATCAACTTGAAATCTCATAAGAAGTACTTCGCCCACCCGATTCAGATTTATGCAGCACGCCCAGATTCAGCAATTCAGTGATGTCTCTGAGTGCGGTATCGGTGGAGCATTTGGCGATGGCGGCCCATTTTTTTGAGGTGAGTTTGCCTTCAAAGCCGTCCTGTAGACGGTTGAGCAATTTGATTTGTCTTTCATTGAACGATGTTGCCGACCAGCGCTGCCAGAAATTCGCCTTTACGAGTACGGCATCTAGCGTGAGTTGGGCTTGTGCAATGGCTTGGAGCAGGGTTGCAAGAAACCAACTTAGCCAGTGCGTGATATCCAGCGTGCCTTTTTGGGTTTTTTCTAGGATGTCGTAATAGCCAGCTCGTTCGCGCTGGATTTGTGCCGACAGGCTGTAAAAGCGCTGAGTATTGCCATCCGCACGTGCCAGCAGTAAATCGCCCACCGCACGGGCGATTCTGCCGTTGCCATCGTCGAAGGGGTGCAGGGTTACAAACCATAAATGCGCAATCCCTGCTTTTAAAATGGCGTGGTCTTCTAGGTCTCCGCGATTTAGCCAATTCAGAAACTGAGCCACTCTCTGCTGCAAGCCTTCTGCCGGAGGCGCTTCGTAGTGCACCTTTTGCCGACCAATCGGGCCGGAAACGACTTGCATTGGGCCATCTTCATCTGCCCTGAATTCGCCAATCTGAATGCGGCTCATGCCGCTAAAGCCGGTGGGGAACAGTGCGGCGTGCCAGCCGAATAGGCGGTCTAATGTGAGGGCATCCGCACTGTGGTTTGTTGCATCCAGCACCATCTCGACCACGCCTTCAACGTGTCGATCTGTGGGCGCCAATGCACCAATATCAACCCCAAGGCGCCGTGCAATCGATGAGCGCACGGTGGAGGCATCAAAGTGCTCGCCTTCGATTTCACTGGTTTTAAGTACATCTTCGGTCAATACCAGCAGGCTGGCTTGCTCTCGCAGATTCATGCCCACATCACTTAAGCGCCCGAGCAGCATTCCTTGTGCGCGGCAGACCCCAGCCAGCGGTTTTGCCAGCGCTGCCAGATCATAATGCCAATTTGGCCAGTCAGAAGACTGCCATATATATTTGTAATCGCCGCTATTCATGCGGTGATTATGATATGCATTCGCCGCAAGGGCAATATAATGTCTGCAAAATATGCGGTGAATAAATATACTATTCGCCGCACTGTTACACTCTGGCGTCTCTAATGGCCTAATTACTGTGTTTGCTTGCTCAGAACTTTGCATTAGTGTTCTTCAATAATCCCCACTCCTTTAAAAATTACCAAACGAGTTTCTATGCGCTTTCAGGGAAAAATCAGCAGTTGGAAGGATGATCAAGGCTTTGGTTTTGTCGTTCAGAATGGCGGAGGGGAGCGGGCGTTTTTGCATATTAAGGCGTTTGAAAATCGTACTCAGCGCCCGGCAGAGGGCGATTTGATTACTTATGTGCAGGTGCGTGATGACAAGGGGCGGTTTCGGGCGGAGCAGGTTTGCTTTGTGGGGCAGCGGAAGGTGGCTGCGGCTGAGTCTGGCTCTGGCTCTGGTTTTGTTGCTGTGATTTGGGTGCTGGTGTTTTGCGCATTTGTAGCCTCAGCCTGCTTTATTGGCCGTTTGCCGTGGCTGATTACAGGTGGCTATTTGGCTGTGAGCATAGTGGCTTTTATTGCCTACGCACTGGATAAATCCGCCGCCAAGAATAATCGCTGGCGCACTCAGGAGCGCACTTTACATTTGCTGGGGCTGTTGGGGGGCTGGCCGGGGGCTTTGTTGGCGCAGCGGGTGCTTAGGCATAAGTCTAAGAAGATTGCATTTTTGCTGGTTTTTTGGCTGACGGTGTTGATTAATTGTGCGGCTTTGGCGTGGGTTTTGCTGCGCTGGCGTTGAGCTATGCCTAAAGGCGGTGCGCAAGAAGAACGACTTGCACACCCTATACAAACCCGTATTCATCTTCTAGGCGAAGTTGAATACGCACAGCGATATTGCTTGTTTAACGTTATTCCACGTCACCATCTAAATATGCCAACCAAAGTTGAATCCAGATGGGTTGCTGCGGGATGATGTGTTGGGTACGGGCTAGATTGTCGGTTTCATGAAAGGACATGGTTTTTCCAAAAGAGATAAGTAATCTAACCAACATCCTCTTTATGTTGCACTGCAACATTGATGCGTATCAATCTGCTTACTACTTTTCCCTATTCTACCGCTGAAATATCAATGCTTTTTTGTACGTATGTATTCGCGTAATTACAGCGTAACAAAATGATGGTTTTTTTTAAAAATTATGTAACGAGACCATCAGCATCTTGTGTGGTTTGTTTGTCTTTGGGGTATCACCAATCCTATCAACTTAAGCAAAATGTTATCCGTAGGGCGGGTGCAACCCGCCGAGCTTTGCGATGAAATACGAAAACGGGCGGGGTCCCGCCCTACGATGATTCAATGCTTGTCATTCCCGTGTGCCTTTGGCGGGAATCCAGTAGTGCGACTAGATCCTCGATAAATGCACTCGGGGATGACGGTTTTTTTGATATGCATTCGGGGAGTTATTTCGAGCCACATCCTTAATCTCCGCAAATAATGCGGTTAATAAAGATGCTATTTGCCGCACTGTTACACTCTGAAGTCTTAAAAAGTCGAATTACGCCACTTGCTTACGCGTTATCTTGTATTGGTATTATTTAGCTTGGAATAAAATGACATTGTGCTTTCCATGGCGGGCCATTTGCAGTTCGCTTATCTTGAATCATTTCCATCACTTTAATCACGATCCAAACGAGTTTTTATACGCTTTCAAGGAAAAATATCCAGTTGGAAGAATGATCAAGGCTTTGGTTTTGTTGTTCAAAACGGCGGCGGGGAGCGGGCTTTTTTGCATATTAAGGCGTTTGAAAATTGCACCCAGCAGAGGGGGGCGCATGCAGTCTGGCCTTGCTATAGTAGTGGAAATTTGCCTAAGCGCTGTGAGTGCGTTGCTCTATGTTAATCCGTAATCGTTTTTGGGCCTGGTTCTAAAACCTATGCGGCAGGCTTTGTTTGGCTATCTATGTGGATACTTACTAATAAAGCCAATTTTATTGTTTTAGCCTTGCTGTATAATCAGTAGACGCATTTTCATGGCTGTATATCATGACCAAATCACTTCAAGTTAAAACGGATGCTCGTCGTCGGCCTGTTACGGCTAAAGCTTTATTGCGTGCCATTGCCAGCTCGACCGCAATTGAAACTGGGCAAAATATTCAGCAGCTGGGAAAAAAACTGACGCAGTTATCAGGCAAATTTGCTTCACTTAAGCTGGCGCGTTAGTTTCGCCTAAAGCCAAATCCACCCAATATTGCATCGGTTGATCATTACCTGCCATGCCTTGGGCTATCGCTGCAAAGTATGCTGATTTATTGGCATCCCAAATGCTGTAATCCAACGGCTCCGCGCCACCTTGTACGGCCATCACATCAGCCAGTAATCGCGATAAGCGCCCGTTTCCTTCTCTAAACGGGTGAATCAAAATCAGCTCAATATGCGTAATGGCAATAGCTTTAATTAAATCTTCTCGATTCAAACTACTGCAGGGTGTAAAGCGCGCCAAACAATCACGCTCAAACACATCCAGTAAACGCGGAATTTGCGCTGCAGCGGCAAAATGAAAATCACCTTTGCTCATATTCACCGAGCGTACACAGCCCGCCCAATCGTAAACATTGCCCAGCCACATATGATGCCAGTCTTGCAAATCGCCTGCCGTTATAGTGCGGTCAGGAAACTCATCAACTAATACTTGCTGGTAAAGCTGTTTAAGTAATACCAGCTCGGCTTCGTCCATATCTTCGCTTGTGCAAATACCCAGCTTATTGGCTAAAACCTGCTCATTTGAATTGGGTTCAAAAGCGCCCTGTGTACACCACCTACTGCATAGCGGTTGTTCATGACTAAGCCTTCGTCAGTTTAAAACTAAGCTGATACCGATAAAAATCTACATTCTCCATTGCCACTAAAGCATGCCGGGTTCGCTGCTCGTCTTCCTGTTTTTTTGCTGATGTAGGCTAAACGGGGGAAAAACACGCATTTAGCTGTATTTTTGAATGGTGCACATCATACCTTGCTGGGGGCTTCTTTCTAATGCAAAAGTGCCCTTGGCAGGCGATGTTGATGCCTTTGCATTGCTTACAAAACAAAGCTACTCTTGCGCCTTTCATTCAGTAGTTATATATACCGCGTAAGCAGGGAGTTGGGATGGTGTTTTTTGATGTGGGTCATTTGCCGTGGCTGATTGCAGGTGGCTATTTGGCTGTGAGCATAGTGGCTTTTATTGCCTACGCACTGGATAAATCCGCCGCCAAGAATAATCGCTGGCGCACAGAGGAGAGTACTTTGCATTTGCTGGCTGTGTTGGGGGGCTGGCCGGGGGCTTTGCTGGCGCAGCGGGTGCTTAGGCATAAGTCGGCTAAGGTGGTTTTTTTGCGGGTATTTGTAGCGACGATTGTGCTCAATTGTGCGGCGTTAGCGTGTTTGCTGGCAGTGAGTGGCTTTTGGCAGGAGTGATCAGTTTGTGTGTGTTATAAAAAAACGCCCGAAAGGGCGTTTTTTATGGCTTAAATTTTGCTTAAGCGCGGCTAGCTTTGCGACGGCGTGCAGCTAACAGACCAATCAGGCCCATGCCCATCAGTGCATAGGTTTCTGGCTCTGGAACAGGGGCAGCTACTGAGCTTAGAGTGTAGTTAGCACCTGCAGTGCCTGTAATGCTGCCTTTGATCAGGTAGTAGTAAGAGCCACCTTTGATAAGGTCATTAAAGGTGTGGGTATTGTCGGCGCTGAAGTCATACCAGCTGCCGATTTGTGTGTCGCCAGCAGTGCTAAAGTCAGTGAAAGTGCCTTGGAACAAAGCAAATTGGCCTTTTTTGATGTCTTGAGTCTGGCCAACTTTAAGCCGGGCAGCAGCAGCATCAGTCGATGATGATACGGCTGTGAAGTTAAAGCCGTTTTGAATGCTGATTTCACCTGTTACGCCTGCATTGCGCTTGATTAAAACTTGAGCAGTTTCATCAGCGTGGTGCAGGCCCCAGTTGAATGATGCCAGCTCGGTTGTGCCATCGTATTTAACGGCATCTGGCTGTGCGTGTTCGTGGTTTTGGTAGCTGATTTTTTCGCTATTAACAAGTGTTGACGTTACTGCCGCGAACGATGTTGAGGCGGCAAAAACTAGAGCCGTTGCTAAGATGCTTTTAGTAAAGTTCATGTGGTTTCTCTCTATCCAGTTGATAAGAAATAATAGGTCAGTACATTACTATCTCATTACTATGCGCCCAGCTTAATGCAGGATTAACTATGTACTTTTAGCCAGTTACGAGTCAGGCAATTGATAGTACATTGTCAGTTGTGTAATAACAAACAGGGATAACTTATATACGACACATTATTTTTATTAATATAAGATTTATTTTTTTTTGATGATTTATTTGTAAATAAAGGTGTTTTTTAATTGTAAGTATTGATGTTTTTTATTGTTTTATATTTAAATAATTTAATTAATCGTTTATATACCCAGTATTTTTTTTGTCACAGTAAAATCCGCTAATGGTTTTCCTTAGCGGATTTTTAGCTTAGCGCATGGCAAATGCTTCATGGTGAAAGCGCGGTGGCTTGCTCATTTTGGCGAGGTGTTGGCTGATGGCTTTGCCTAGGCTTTGTGGGCCGCAGTACCAGATATCGTCGAGCGTTTCGGCTTTGATTGCGGCGATATTGAGGCGCTGGCCAGCATCGCTTTCTATTAAATGCAGGCGCAGGAGCTTGGCTTGGCAGGCGGTTTGGATCTCTGTTAGGCGGGCGGCGTCTTTGGCGCTTTTTACGCAGTAGTAAAAGTCGATTTGCTGGCCTTTAAAATCCGGGCTTTCTAGCCAAGCTAAAAAAGGCGTAACGCCGATGCCACCTGCTATCCATGCTTGGCGCGGGCTATTGGCCTCGCCATCAAAGCAGCCGTAAGGGCCTTCTATTGTTACTTTGCCACCCACTTTTAAATCTTGGGCCAGTGTGCGGGTGTAATCACCTAGCGCTTTAATGATAAAGCGCAGCTCGCCATTTTTGCGCGGGGCCGAGGCGATGGTGTAGGGATGTGCGCCTTCGCTTTGATTAAAGCTGACTAGGGCAAATTGCCCTGCTTGGTGGCCGGGCCAGTTGCTATTCATTTGGCAAATTACTTCTAGCTGATTGGCGGGCAATGGGGTGATTCGGCTGATATGGCCATTCACTTGGCGGCTTTTGCCGATTTTGCCAAGCAGTGAGTAGATCGCACAGATTGATCCGCTAATGAGCAGCACCGCCATGAGTGCGCCCAAAGGCGTTTGCCACATGCGACCTGGCATAAGGATCAGGCCATGAAATGCGCCCATTAGAAATAGCGGGGCAAATAGCTGATGCACTTTGCGCCAAAAGCGGTAAGGCACGGCACGTAGCAACGCCAGTATTATCATGGCCAGCACGGCCCAGGCAGCCCATTCACCGACATCTTTGGCAAAGGAGACCAGCGGGTCTTTGATGCTGCCGCTGCGTTTGATGCGCGGAGCCACCCACTCCATCGCCATGACCAGCTTGGGGGATAATTTAATCAGCCAGTGCGTTGCCAGTAAAATACCTGCTGCAACACCCAGCTGCTTGTGTAGGCCGTACATTTTATCTAAGCCGCTTAGGGTTTTTTCCAGCCAAGCTGGGCGAGTGGCTAGCAGCATGGCGGCAGACATGACAGTCATCAGTTGCACGCCGCTCAGCAGCACTAATTCATGCCGCCAATCCCAATAGCTAGCAGGGATGCCGTTTTGAAAGTAGCTGCACAGGCAGTAAAGCAGGGTGCTGATCAGTAAGAGTAGGGAAAGTGGTTTCATGATGGCTGATTCGCTATTTGGATAGCGGTATTTGAAGCCATGAATATGAATTGAAACTTAAGCGATTTAGGTATTAATGGCAGCACGCGTGGCGAATGAAAGAAGTTTACTGCCATACAGGCTGTGCCTTATGTAGAATGCCTCGCACAGTTTTCTATCCGAGCGCTATGAATATTGCCGTATCTCATGATTCTCAAAGACATTCGGCCTGGCTATGGTATGGCTTAGCGGCTTCTGTTCTTGTGCATCTGTTATTTCTGCTGCTGCCCGCCGCCACTCCGCGGGTATTGCCACAGCAGGCGGGTAGCCAGGAGATTCAGCTGCAATTGCAGCCCAAGCCAGCGCCTGCCCCAAAGCCCACGCCTGAACCCATGCCTATTCCTACTCCGCCACCGGTAATGACAAAAGCGCCGCCTAAAGTGCCGGTGAAAAAAGATTACTCCGTGCCTGCACGCCCAGCCAGCCAAGTTGCTGCTAAAGCCGTGCCAAGCAAAGAAGTGGTGATTGATGATTTGGGTGAAGCATTGACGGGCAAACCGAGCAAACAGCCTGCGGAGCTTATTACTCGTTATGCGGATTTAAAGCCAAGAGAAGAAGATCAACAGGAAAACGGCGCAACGCGCGCGCAGCAAAGTGTGGATACCCAAGCGCTGTTTAATATCTGGGAGCCGCAAATTCGCAAGAAGGTAGAGCGAATCGGGCAAATGAATTTCCCTAAAGATGAGTATGGCCGCTCGATGTTTGGCACTTTGCAGTTTAGGCTGGTGCTCAATGGCGATGGCAATATTGCATCGCTTACTTTAGAGCAATCATCGGGCAACCCGGCTTTGGATGCGGCCGCCTTGCAGATTGTAAGACGCTCCGCCACCTTTGGCCCCGTGCCCGTGCCACTCTTGGATAAGCGCGGCCAGATTATGCTGTTGCGCTACTATCAGTTTATTAATGAAAGAGCAGCGTGGGGCAGGTCTTGAGGCTAGGGTAGGGGGCGCTTTTGTGCCCACGATAGGCCGTAATTTTAAGCGAAGGGTATGCAATGCATCTTTTGTAGGGCGGGTGAAACCCGCCTTTATGGTATGAAATATTGCAAATCGGCGGGTTTCACCCGCCCTACGAATTGTGCTGTACCTATGTGCAATAGCCGTATTCTGAGATATACAGACGAAAAAAAACAGACTGAGCGCCTGTTGATTTTGGTTTCTGGTGGGGGGGGAAGGATTCGAACCTTCGAAGGCTAAGCCGCCGGATTTACAGTCCGGACCCGTTGACCGCTGGGGTAACCCCCCCACAGAGGCCCGAATAATACGATCCCTCTGGCCGCTTGTCAACGCCCTTTCTATAAATTAGTCATCTTTTGTTCATAAATCAGTTAGAAATAGCGGGTTTGCATGGTTTATATGCCTCTGCATTGCGGGTTGGCCTATTAATGCGCAATGAACACTAAAGCCTAACAGACTGTTAGACTGCCGCTGTCCAGTTTCAACCTTCAAAAATATCATGATGAAAAACGCTTTAGGTGGCCTTGTTTATTCCACCGAACACGGCACGATGTGCCCGGATTGCAGCCAGCCCAAAGACGCCTGCATTTGCAAAAAACAGCCGCGCCCAGCGGGTGATGGCGTGGTGCGCGTTTCTAGGGAAACCAAGGGCCGCAAGGGTAAGGGCGTTACGTTGATCAAAGGCGTGCCGCTGGATGATGATGAATTAGCCGTGCTGGCCAAGCAGCTGCGAACCCGTTGTGGCTCTGGCGGCACAGTTAAAGACGGCGTGATTGAAGTGCAAGGGGACCATTGCGATGTGGTGCTGGAATTCTTAAAGCCTAAGGGCTGGGTGGTGAAGCGGGCGGGGGGCTAAGGGTAATGTTGTTCATTTAAGATGTTGGCTTTGCTTCCCCCTTAGAAAAAGGGGGATAGAGGGGGATTTGCCTTTGGTTTTTTGTAGATTTAAGCCCAACATCAACTGCAAATCCCCCCTAGCCCCCCTTTTACAAAGGGGGAATTCAAGCAAAACCGCTTAAGTGAGCGGCATTGCTGCCATGCTGTAAATTAATTTCTACCCTAGTCTGCCAGCAATAAAGCCGCTCGCAAGTATTCAATAAAGCGGCTGACCTTGGGCGGGATAAAGCGGCTGCGGGGGGAGATGGCCCATATGCCGTCTGTGAGTGCAAAGGGCTCGAGTACGCTAATTAGCTGGCCGCTTTGCAAATAAGTATCGACGTAATAATCCGGCAATTGCACCAGCCCCAAGCCTTTTAAAGCGGCCTGCACCAGGCTGCTGCCGCTATTACAGCGCAAGCGCCCGTTAACGGATATTTCGCGGTGCTGCGTGCCTTCTCTAAACCGCCACATATTCACCGCGCCAATTAAGCATTGCTGCTGTTTTAGCTCGGCCAGCGTATGCGGGGTGCCGTATTGATCTAAATACTGGGGTGATGCGCAAACATGGTGAATACGGCTGCCTAGCTGCGTCACCATCAGGGATGATTCATCCATCGGCCCCAGCCGAATCGCTAAGTCGATATGATCGGCCACCAGATCGACCTTGTGATTATCCAGCAGTAATTCAGCATTCAGCTGGGGAAAGTCGATCAGGTACTGGTGCAGGATGGGTGCAACCACTGTTTCGCCGTAGTAAACCGGCGCGGTGATGCGTAATTTACCGACGGGCTTATCTTGTGTTTGCAGCAGCGCCAGCTCGGCCTCGTGCAGGCCATCGAGTAGCGGGCGGCAGTATTGATAATAGAGCTGGCCTTGCTCGGTAAGGCTGACTTTACGCGTGGTGCGGTGCAATAAACGCGCGGCAAGGCGCTGCTCCAGCGCGCTGACTTGGCGGCTAACCTGCGCCACCGACATCTCTAGTTTTTGCGCTGTTAGCGTAAAGCTTTGTGTTTCCGCCACGCTGATAAATTCAACGATTCCTTGCCATTGCATTGTTTGATTCTCGGTTAAAACGGCGGGTTTTACCCAGTCCTATCAACTCAAAAATACCCGTAGGTTGGGTTAGCAGCTTTATCGCGTAACCCAACATTGCGCCTAAATGTTGGGTTACGCTGGTTTCTCCGCCCTAAATAGGCGAATAAACCAGCTAACCCAACCTACTAAGCACCGTACGTACTCGAAGCTCTGCGTACAACTCGAAGAGTTGCTAAGCGAAAGCGCAGTACGTCAGCCCCCAATTATTACACACCAGTAACAATATCTTTCTTATTAGGCTAATTATCTTTAATTGGGTAATGGTTAAAATAGTGGTAATCAAAACGCAAGGATTCGTCATGAAGATGCTTAAAACACGTGCTGCTGTGGCTTGGGGGCCTAATCAGCCTTTGGTGATTGAAGAGCTTGATTTGATGCCGCCGCAAAAAGGCGAGGTGTTGGTGCGTATCGTGGCGAGTGGGGTTTGCCATACCGATGCTTACACTTTATCGGGCAAGGATTCAGAAGGGATTTTTCCTGTGGTGCTGGGCCATGAGGGCGCGGGTGTGGTGGAGGCGATTGGCGAGGGTGTGACCAGCGTTGCAATTGGCGATCATGTGATTCCGCTTTACACCCCGGAATGTGGCGAATGTAAGTATTGTTTATCGGGCAAAACCAATCTGTGTCAAAAAATCCGCGCCACCCAAGGCCGTGGTGTGATGCCTGATGGCACCACGCGTTTTTATAAAGACGGCCAGCCGATTTATCACTATATGGGCACGTCTACTTTTTCTGAATACACCGTGCTGCCAGAAATCTCGCTGGCAAAAATCAATAAAGAAGCGCCTTTAGAAGAAGTCTGTCTGCTGGGCTGCGGCGTGACGACTGGTATGGGCGCGGTGATGAATACCGCCAAAGTAAAAGCAGGCGACACTGTGGCGATTTTTGGTTTGGGCGGCATTGGCTTGTCGGCGGTGATTGGTGCACGTATGGCTGGAGCGAGCCGGATTATTGGTATTGATATCAATACCAGCAAGTTTGAACTCGCCAAACAGCTGGGCGCAACTGATGTGATCAATCCTAAGGACTTTGAAAAGCCGATTCAGGATGTGATCGTAGAAATGACCGATGGCGGCGTGGATTTCTCTTTTGAATGCATCGGCAATGTGAATGTGATGCGCTCAGCGCTGGAATGCTGCCATAAGGGCTGGGGTGAATCGGTGATTATTGGCGTGGCAGGAGCAGGGGAGGAGATTTCTACCCGGCCGTTTCAGCTGGTTACCGGCCGTGTATGGCGCGGCTCAGCCTTTGGCGGCGTGCGTGGCCGCAGCGAGCTGCCAAGCTTTGTAGATCGCTATATGAAAGGCGAATTCGCATTGTCTGATTTCATCACCCACACCATGCCGCTGGAAGAAATCAACACCGCCTTTGAGCTAATGCACGAAGGCAAATCAATCCGCTCGGTGATTCATTTTTAAGGTTTGATCCGCGTATAAAAATCCTAAGTTCTGTAGACACAGAGAACGGTAAGAACACAGAGTACACAGAGAAAAACGAATGAATTCAGAGTTGCTTTTTCTTAATGGTTTTCTCGGTGTTTTTCTTTGTGTTCTCTGTGTCTACAGATCTGTTTTAAGGTTTTTTTGTCTATAGATCTTTAGTTTTTTGATCTCTAAAGGATGGTTATGTCTCTGGAACTCATCAGCAGTAACCGCAGTTTTGGCGGCTGGCATAAGCGGTATAAGCATCAGGCGAGTAGCACTTCGTGCGAGATGACGTTTGCGGTGTATTTGCCGCCGCAAACGGCGCAGGGTGGCAAGGTGCCGGTGGTTTATTGGCTATCTGGCCTGACCTGCAATGACGAAAACTTTGCCACCAAGGCAGGGGCGCAGCGGGTAGCGGCAGAGCTGGGGATTGCTTTGGTGATGCCGGATACTAGCCCGCGAGGTAGTGAAGTAGCCGATGCGGGGCGTTATGATCTGGGGCAGGGCGCTGGCTTTTATGTAAATGCCACCGAGGCACCGTGGCAGCGGCATTATCAGATGTACGATTATATCGTCAGCGAATTGCCCGCTTTAATTGAAGGGCATTTCCCGGTGACTAATCGCAAGTCCATCAGCGGGCATTCGATGGGTGGGCATGGCGCTTTGATGATTGCTTTGAAAAACCCGCAAGCCTATCGATCAGCCTCGGCCTTTGCGCCGATTGTAAATCCCGCCCAAGTGCCCTGGGGTGAAACGGCGTTTAGCGAGTATCTGGGGGATGATAGAAGCGCATGGTTGGTTTATGACAGCTGCCATTTAATGCAGCACGCCACGCAGATGTTGCCGCTGCTGATTGATCAGGGCGATCAAGATAGCTTTATACCGCAGCAATTGCAGCCAAGTGCTTTAGAGAAAATCGCTCTCGCCAAACAGTGGCCGTTTACCTTAAATATCCAGCCGGGCTACGACCATAGCTATTACTTTATCGCCAGCTTTATTGAAGCGCATTTACGTTTTCATGCCGATCATTTGGGGGCGTAGTTGATATTAGATAGCGAAAACCCAAATCTTGAACCACGGAGGCCACAGAGAACACGGAGTTTCACGGAGTTTCACGGAGAAAAACAGGATTTGAATTAAGGTATTTGAATAGGCTTTAAATGTTTTCAAGCCCAGCTAACTAACTTTTTATCGCTGCTCGTGGCAGGGGGCTTTAAATCTCCCCTTGAAACACGCCGAAGCGAGGAACAAGCGGGGCGGGGTTTCGGCAAGGGAGCGAGGCACGAGCCAATCCAGCCCGCCGCCGACTCGATTGTCCGCAGCGTAGGGGCCTTCGTGTTTCGTGGGGTGGCCTTCTTTGGCTTCGTTTCTTGGCCACACAAGAAAGGAAGGTCCCGCGGGACGCCCGCACCTAAATCAACGTGCCGCAGGCACTAAAAATCAAAGCACAATAAAAAACGCGGGCCCACCCACCCTTTTAGATTCATCATCTTGTAGGGCGGGTGAAACCCGCGTTTTATCGTGCATCTACCGGCAGGGTTTTCCCACCGAGTATTTAATTACTTCTGCGCGCGATCGTAGCTTTCCATGATCTCTGCGTGGGCTGCGGCTTTGTCGCCCCAACCCGTAATCTTCACCCACTTGCCTTTTTCTAAGTCTTTATAGTGCTCGAAGTAGTGTTTTACTTGAGCTAACAGCAGCTCTGGCAGGTCTTCCAGTTTTTGGATATGTGCATACATGGCACATACTTTTTCTACGGGTACGGCAATCACTTTTGCATCCATACCTGCTTCATCTTCCATGCCCAATACGCCAATCGCGCGGCATTTGATAACCATACCTGGCAGCAATGGAAATGGCGTGTGAACCAGCACATCCACAGGATCGCCATCTAGCGACAGGGTGTGCGGCACAAAGCCGTAGTTCATTGGGTAGGACATCGATGTGCCAACAAAACGATCGACGATGATAGCGCCCGATGCTTTATCGAATTCATATTTGATCGGTGGTGCATTAGCAGGGATTTCGATAATGACATTGAAATCGTTTGGTAAATCTTTGCCTGCGGCAATTTTGCTGATGTCCATTGGATGATTCCATAGTTTCAATTGAGAACGGCGGCAATTATAAGGCTTGCGGCTGTGGCATGCATCATTGCTTGCAGGTATTTTGCTCCGCCTATCTCTGAACTTAAGTGCTGATACAAAAGTTTTCCAGCAAGGCGTTCCAATACAGACCGCATGGGTAATACGGTAAGGAGTGACAAGGTAGCAGGGGTAATTTTGCGTAAGTACTTCCTTACACAGCAATAAACACTTGGGCGGTATAAACTACGCAGCAATCCTTTATGATTTGTCAGCCATGAAACCACATTATCTTTCCCCTCTGTTTGACCCCCGCTCGGTGGCGGTGATTGGTGCATCTGAAACGCCCGGTGCGGTGGGCAGCACGGTGTTTTCCAATTTGCTGGAGGGCGGCTATACGGGGAAATTATTCCCCGTTAATTTGCATCGCGATCAGGTATTGGGAATTAATGCATTTAAAACGCTAGCCAAAGTGCCGATGGTGGTGGATTTGGTAATTATCACAACGCCTGCTAAAACCTTGGTCGATTTAATTGAAGAATGCGGCAAAAAAGGTGTTAAAGCGGTTGTGATTATGTCTTGCGATTTTGTGGGGACAGATAAAAAAAGCCAAGCTCAGCTCGATAAGATCATGGATAGGGCGCGGCACTACGGCATTCGGATTATGGGGCCAACGGTATTTGGCCTCTGCCGCGTTAGCTCTAAATTTATGGCGGGCAATTATCAGGGCAAGCTTAAAAATGGCAGCATGGCCTTGGTATCGCAATCATCATCGATTACCTCGGCGATTTTAGATTGGGCCGAATCGCACGATGTGGGCTTTTCTTCTGTGGTGTCTTTAGGCTCGGCGGCAGATGTGGATGTGGGCGAGGTGCTCGATTACCTAGTGGCAGACCCTAAAACCCAGAGCATTTTGCTGTATATCGAAGATTTGCAAGAAGCCCGCACCTTTATGTCGGCAGTGCGGGCTGCGGCGCGCTCCAAGCCGGTGATGGCGCTAAAAGTCGGCCGTTATAACGATGCCTCTGCCGCGCATGGTCGCACTCATTCCGAGCGCCTCATTGGCCGCGACGATGTATTTGATGCTGCACTCAAACGTGCCGGTGTGCTGCGGCTGCGCTCGATTAATCAGCTGTTTACCGCTGCAAAAGTATTAAATGGCACGTTCAAAACCAAGGGCCGCCGCTTGGCGGTGGTCACCAATGGCATTGGCGCGGGGATGATGGCGGTGGATAGGGCGCGTGATTTACACGTGCTATTACCTGAGCTGGCCCCTGGCACCGTAGCTTGGCTGGCTAAAAATCTGCCTGCGCAAGCTAGCCGCAATAATCCGGTAGATATCTTGGGGGACGCCTCGCCCGAGCGATTTAAACTGGTGGTTGAAGCCGTACTGGCAGATCCAAATATCGATGGCGTCTTGGTGGTGTTTACCCCGCAAGCAGGCACCGATCATTTGCGCACTGCGGAGGCGATGATTGCGCTTAAGAAAACCAGCGACAAACCACTGTTGATGGCGTGGATAGGCGGCAAAAAAGTCGATGCCAGCCGCAAGCTACTTAATAAAGCAGGATGTGCAAGCTTTTCTGCGCCCGAGCACGCAGTAGAAGTGTTTTATTCCCTAGCAGCGTGGCAGCACAATCAACAGCTTTTATTGCAAACGCCTGCCCCCTTAGGCGAGTGGGAAGCGCCGGATATGGAAACGGCGCACATGGTGATCGATAAAGTGCTGGCCGATGGCCGTAGCTTACTGGATGAAATTGAATCAAAAGCGATTTTAAGGGCGTTTCATATTCCTGTGGCGCTCACGGTGCGTGCCAATAGTGCCGATGATGCGGTGAACGCCGCGATGGGCATGGGCCTGCCGGTGGTGTTGAAAGTGGATGCCATCGATTTAATGCACAAAACCGATATCGATGGTGTGGCACTTAATTTAAACAGCTTGATTGGTGTGGCCAGTGAAGCCAATAAAATGCTCAGCCGTGCCCACGATAAGCTGGGAGTCGAGCGCGTGCGCGGCCTGACGGTGCAACCCATGCACGGCAAAAAACACGCTCGTGAGCTGATGGTCGGGGTCGTCAACGATTCGGCCTTTGGCCCGGTAATTAGCTTTGGTGCGGGTGGGATTGCGGTGGAAGTCTTTAATGATATTGCCGTATCACTTCCGCCCTTAAATGATTATCTGGCCGAGCATTTGATACGCCGCACGCGGATTAAAAAAATGCTCGCCGCCTTCAGAAATCAGCCTGCCGTGAATATCGAGGCGGTTAAAAATGTATTGCTGCGCGTGTCTGAAATGGTCTGTGAATTACCGCAGATTCAGCAGCTGGATATCAACCCCTTAATCAGCGACGAAAACGGCGTGATTGCGGTAGATGCCAGTATTATTGTGGCGGCGGTGGACCCAAAAGCCCGCCGTTACGCGCATATGGCGATTCATCCCTATCCATCGCATCTGATGCAGCTCACCCAGCTTAAAACAGGCATGCCGATGATCTTGCGCCCGATTCGGCCAGAAGACGCCGAGTTGCTGATTCAGTTTGTTAGCCGTCTATCGGATGAGACGCGCTATAACCGCTATATGAGCGTGCTTAAATCCCTGCCGCAAAGCCTGCTGGCGCGCTTTACTCATCTTGATTACGCCAGAGAAATGGCCATTGCCGCCACGGTGCAGGCAGGCCAAGGCGAGCAAATTATCGGTGTAGCCCGTTATACTGCCAACCCCGATAAAGACAGCTGCGAATTCGCCGTGGTGATCGACGATGCGTGGCAAGGCAAAGGCCTTGGTAATCGCCTAATGGAAGCCCTCTTCACCGCGGCCCGCGATATGGGTTTATCCATCATTGAGGGCGAAGTGCTCACCAGCAATAAAACCATGCTGGCCTTTATGAAACACCTTGGCTTCACGATTCAAACGCACCCAGAAGACAATGGGCTGAAGTGGGTGGTGAAGGAGCTGTAGCAAAACCCAAGTCTTAAAACACAGAGGGCACAGAGAACACGGAGTTTCACGGAGAAAAACATTTTGAACTGAGGTGTTTATTGGGTTTTATTATCCGCAGTGAGGGGCTTTGGGGGTTGCGGTTTTGCTTCCTTTCTTGGGAGTTCATAGAAAGGGAGTCCCTTGCTGTCATAAGTATCTACACAAATTGATATGCATGTTCCCCCCTTTGAAAAAGGGGGGCTAGGGGGGATTTAGCATTGGAATTTTGGCTGATGCCATGCCAATTCAACACCAAATCCCCCTCAATCCCCCTTTTTCAAAGGGGGAGGCGTGGCACGGAATTGATGGAAAAAATCGTGTAGATACTTATGCCCCGCTGGGATGCCCGCACCTAAATCAACGTGCCGAAGGCACTAAGTAGATCTTTTTGACTTTGCTTAGTGCCTATGGCGTGAACCCATCCGGATTTTGCGTGAAATGCGGCGGGTTTCACCCGCCCTACGCATGACGCAATACTTACAAATATGTGGCATACCTTCGGTGCGCAACGACTTCGTCGTTGTACACCCTACAAAACCATGAACAATCGAGTGAACTATGTCTTCCGCCGTATCCTGTAGTACCTGTAAAGCCTGTTGTTGTCAGCTAGAAGTGATGCTGATTGCCGGGGATGATGATGTGCCGCCGGAGTATGTCGAGCAAGATGCTTGGGGTGGCGAGATTATGCATAGGCTGGCGGATGGCTGGTGCGCGGCGCTCGATCGCCGCAGCATGATGTGTACCATCTACGAGCAAAGGCCATGGATTTGCCGTGATTATCAAGAGGGTGATTTTGATTGCATGGAGCAAAGAAAGCGCATCCCTATCTTGACGGCGCGCTGGCAGCTTAATCAATAAATACTACTTGTTGTGATCTGAGTGTTTTCGCCTGAAGGGTAGGGCTCGAAATAAATCCCGAAAGGGCATACTCAATAAGATCGTCATTCCTGAGTGCTTCTGTCGGGAATCCAGTGGCGCTGCGGGATTCCCGATAAAACCATTCGGGGATGACGCTTAGTTCACCCCCTCTCTGCTTTCATCTCATCCGTTTCAAATCGAGTCAATCACAAATTTAGCTGTGAGCATTCGGCATGCCTGTGTAATAGTTTTTGTTTATAGTAAATATCAATGTGCAAGATTAAAACTATTAATTAGACCTAAGGGAGGTGGAGGGTTAAGATGACTTCACTGCTTCACAAACAACACTTTCTCTACTTAGGAGCTACACCATGTCATTGATTAATAGCGAAATTAAACCATTCAAAGTAAACGCATTCCATGCAGGTAAATTCACTTCAGTGAGCGAAGCGGATCTAAAAGGCAAGTGGTCGATTGTGTTCTTCTACCCAGCCGATTTCACTTTTGTTTGCCCTACCGAATTAGGCGACTTGGCTGATTTTTACCCAGAATTCCAAAAAATGGGTGTAGAGGTTTACTCGGCTTCTACTGATACCCAGTTCACCCACAAGGCTTGGCACGATACATCGGACACGATCAAAAAGATCAACTACCCAATGCTGGCTGACCCTACCGGCACGCTGACTCGCAATTTTGATGTGATGATCGAAGAAGAAGGCCTTGCACTGCGCGGCACATTCTTGATCAACCCAGAAGGCCAGATCAAGCTGTGCGAAATCCACGATAACGGCATTGGCCGCTCTGCTGCTGAGCTAATGCGTAAAGTGCAAGCCGCTCAATATATCGCCAAGCATCCAGGCGAAGTTTGCCCAGCTAAATGGCAACCAGGTGCAGCCACCTTGGCTCCATCGCTTGATTTAGTGGGCAAGATTTAATTAATTAAACGCGTAGGGCGGGGGCAACCCGCCAATCTTGAGCATCTCATGCCCAACTTGGCGGGTTTTTTTTGCCCTACGATTATCGCTTTTATTGCAAAAGCACTTTTCTCTATCAGCGCAAAGCGCTTTTTCAATAAAAACTATTTCGGAGAATTCATCATGCTTGAATCAAATATTAAATCCCAACTTGCTGCCTATTTAGAAAAACTGCAATTCCCCATTGAGCTGATTGCCTCCGTAGATGAAAGCAGCGCTGCGCTAGAAATGAAAAGCCTGTTGCAAGAGATCACCGAGCTTTCAGACAAAATCACCCTGCGTTTTGACGATGCCGTGCTTAAGCCTTCCTTTGGTATTGCCCGTGTCGGCGAGGAAGCTCGCGTGCGTTTTGCTGGGATTCCGATGGGGCATGAGTTTACTTCCTTGGTGCTGGGCCTGCTGCAAGTCGGTGGTCATCCGCCCAAGATTGAAACGGCGCTGATTGAGCAAATTAAAGCGCTGCCAGGCGAGCTGCACTTTGAAACCTTTATTTCGCTGACCTGCCAAAATTGCCCAGAAGTAGTACAGGCGCTGAATTTACTGGCGGTGCTGAACCCAAATATCCGCCATGTGATGATTGATGGCGCGCTGTATCAGGATGAAGTCAACGCAAGGCAAATTATGTCAGTGCCTTCGGTTTATCTAAATGGCGAAGCTTTTGGCCAAGGCCGGATGGGGATTGAGGAAATCGTTGCCAAGCTTGATACCGGCTCGGTAGAGCGTCAGGCGGAAGCGATTTCAGGCAAGGATCAATTTGATCTACTGGTGATTGGCGGCGGGCCAGCTGGCGCGGCGGCTGCAGTTTATGCTGCACGTAAAGGGATTCGCACTGGCGTGGTGGCCGAGCGCTTTGGCGGGCAGGTGCTGGACACCATGAGTATTGAAAACTTTATCTCTGTGCAAGAAACCGAAGGCCCTAAGCTGGTAACGGCGCTGGAGCAGCATGTAAAGCAATACGATGTGGATATTATGAATTTGCAACGTGCCGAATCGCTCAGCCTCGATGAAAACGGCATCAGCCAGATTCGCCTTGCTAGTGGTGCCACGCTTAAAAGCAAATCGGTGATTATTGCGACTGGTGCGCGCTGGCGCGAAATGAATGTGCCAGGGGAAAAAGAATATCGTGGTCGTGGTGTGGCCTACTGCCCGCATTGCGATGGCCCACTGTTTAAAGGGAAACGCATTGCTGTAGTAGGCGGTGGTAATTCTGGCGTAGAAGCGGCGATTGATCTGGCTGGGATTGTAGAACACGTTACCTTACTGGAATTTGGCGCAGAGCTGCGCGCCGATGCGGTGCTGCAGAAAAAACTCTATAGCCTGCCGAATGTGGTGGTGATTAAACAAGCGCAAACCACATCAGTATTGGGCGATGGGCAAAAGGTCAGCGGCCTGCAATATACCGATCGCCAAACCGGTGAATCGCATCAAGTCGATTTGGCGGGGATTTTTGTGCAAATTGGCTTACTGCCGAATACCGATTGGCTAAAAGGCACGCTGGATTTAAGTAAGCATGGCGAGATTGAAGTGGATAACCGCGGCCAAACTTCATTAGCGGGCGTATTTGCTGCAGGGGACGTGACCACCGTGCCATTTAAGCAAATTGTGATTGCGATGGGTGATGGTGCAAAAGCTTCTCTCGGTGCATTTGATCATTTGATGCGTAGTTAGTGGCTCTTCAGCTCAAAGCTAAGTAGGCAAAGTCTTAAACCACAGAGGGCACAGAGAGCACAGAGTTTCACAGAGGAAAACGAGGTTTCTCTGTGTGCTCTGTGCTCTCGTTTTACTCTGTGGTTCAAGGTTTAGCTCGGATGAAGTATCTTGAAAGTTATTGAATGGCGCTGCATCAAATAAAACAGCCGCGAAGACCTTAAAGGTTTTCGCGGCTGTTTGTCATATTTCTACTACTCACTTACAGCATTGCATCATTCGTAGGGCGGGTGAAACCCGCCAGATTTATGTCTTAAAAGCTACGTAAACGGCGGGTTTCACCCGCCCTACGAGATTTACTTCTTGCAAGCGCCTAAGTCTTTCCACACCCCCCACTGGCTACTTTTTGCTGGCTCTTCACCCGTTGTCCACCATTTGTTTTGGTAGTTACGCAGGTTCTGGCTAACTTTGGTATCGACCGTGGCGTAAGTGCTGCTTGCTTTCCAATCTGGCGCGCAACTGCTGGATGGCGGCGGTGTCGGCACTGGTGTAGGAATCGGAGTCGGTATAGGCGTTGGAACTGGTGTAGGAACAGGCGTTGGTACTGGTGTAGGAACCGGAGTGGGCACAGGCGTTGGCACCGGCGTCGGAATCGGCACTGGCGTAGGCGTCGGCACAGGTGTTGGGCTTGGTGTCGGCACAATCACGCCGCCAATATCAATTTTAAAGCTGTATTCGCCATTATTGCGGGCATAGACACGGTTGTCCTGCACCGATTTAACCGGGGATACGCTGCCGTTGCTCGCCAGTACACCCACGCTAATATAGCGCGAGCTGATATTTACTTTTTGCGCCAGATAGAAAGGCCAGTTCACGGCTAAAGCGATATTTTCGCCAGTTTGTGGATCATAGCCGGTGGTGATCGAGAAGCTCTCCACATCACGGCCCTCTTTATCAAACAGGCGGAAGGTCACCTTGGTATCGGCTTTTAAATCTTGCTGAGCGCGAATTTGGCCTAGCTCTTTATAGGTGGAAAGCGCGCCAGAGAAATTAACATCGGAGCAGGAGTAAAACGCTTCATCGCTGTCGCTACGTTGCCACACATTATAAATAATGTGTACGCCGGTCTTTTTAGGCAGCGGGCAGCTTAGTTTATATTTTTTATCGACTGCGGCCGTATTGCCCAGCGTGCAAAATGGGGCTTCTTCCAGATCAGACCAAGCTAGCGCTTTATTAGGATTCCAGCCATCTTTGGTGATAAAAAATTGCCAATTGCGGGTTTGGTGTGCAGCAGGGGCTGTATAAATAAAATCAAATTGCCCATTGGCGTCCGCCGCAATCGGTGTCACTGGCCAATCGGTGCGTGGCAGATTCAGCCCTGCATAATTAGATTTCCCCCCGGCGCAAAGCTGGCCATCTGGCACAAAGGCTTTGTGATTGCCATTAGGAAGCTGATTAACCCCTGACCAGTCATACAGCATTTGCGGGCCAGATAGCGCAACGGCTGCCTGGCAGGCCGCTGATTTTGGGTTTTCCGGGCCTTCTTTAAAGCAGCTGAGGATACGGCTGATCGGCACTTCCATCGTGCCGTGGCCGCTGGCAAGCGGGGTAAGCAGACTAGCCAGCAGGGCGGGCAGAGCATATTTATTCATTGTTTTCTCATCCATCGTTATAAGGGGATTAGGTCTTTGATCTGGGCCAAATGACCGACATCAGCTTAGTGAAAGAGAGGAGAAAACTCAATTAGGGTTGCCTAGATAAAACCCCTAGATTTTTATTACAGATTACGTTTGTAAAATGGAAGTATCGTAAGAGCGGCTTCCGCCACGAATGGCTGAAGGGGCATTTGTGCGGCTAAGACCGCTCCTGCGAAAGGTCGCTATTCTGGTGGTTTTGCCTAAGAGGCAAATAAGCCTAGTCTGCTTATTATTTCTTCAGCCAGCCTTCAATCTTACTTATAATTTCTTTATCGTCCGGCTCGGTGATTGAGCTATAGGCGGTGACTGTTTTGCCATCCGGGGCGATCAGGTATTTATAGAAGTTCCATTTGGGTGAGGTATCTGATGCCGCAGTTAATCGCTTAAACAGGGGGTTGGCATCTGCGCCGCGCACGCTGGATTTCTCTAGCATGGGGAATTCTACAAAGTAGGTAAGGCGGCAGAAATCGCCGATTTCTTTATTGTCGGCTAACTCTTGTTTGAAATCATTAGAGGGGAAGCCGACCACTAATAAGCCTTGTTCTTTATATTTGGCATAGATTTTTTCTAGCTTATCAAATTGCGGGGTAAAGCCGCATTTACTGGCGGTATTGACCACCAGAATAGGCTTGCCGCTATAGCTGCATAAATTAAAGGGCTCTCCTTTTAAGGTTTTACTTTGGTAATCCAGTAAGGGCGGGCAGGCCGCCATGCTGATTGAGCTGCAAAAAACCATTAGGGCAAGTAAGCGCATGGAAAGATCCTTTAGGCGGTTTGCTTAGCATAGCCTGATTTTGCGTGAGTCATTGCTTATGGTGTGCAATATTTTTATGCGTGATCCGCCCGGTTTTTATGTTTCATTCATCGTGCTTTGCAGTGCTTTAATGGCCGAGCTGAGCTGGTCTTGAAAATCAGCATCGGCATGCAAGGTATTTGAAATATCTTCTAGGCCGCTGCGAAGTATGGAGATTAATGAGGCTTCCTGACGCTCGGTGAGTTGTAAGCTGACCAGAGCAGTCTCAATTCGTGTGGTAACAGTATTGAGAATAATCGATGCTGAAGCGCGGCCATTTCTTTGCAGCTCATCGGTTTTGCTGAGTGCGGCTGTGAGCGATCTGATTGTTTCTTCAATGGCAAGGCCCTGTTGTTTGGCTTGCACCATGGTATTGAGTGCTTCTAGCTTTGCTTCGGTGGCTTCAATCAGAATGGCCAGATGATCGCGCAGCCGGCCACAGCGATCAGGATCGTGCTCGGGCATATTGCAGATCAGGGTGCGGATATGCGGGAAAGTAATCGACATCCGGCTTTTAAACTGGGTGATGCGATCCATCGTGGCCATATGGTGCAAGATGGATGTTTCCAGTGCACTGGCTGGCCCGCGCGTATTGACGGCAAGAGATTTTCCGGCGGGTAATAAAAACTCAACCACGCTATCCACTTCAAATAAAGCGAGGGCATTGAGCAAAGACTTGGCGAGCTCCACAGGGGTGTTGCAGCGGTTAAAATGCTTGAGGCCTTCGATTAGCAGGCCCGTTTCACTCATGCTGGTCATGGCCATCATGGCGGTATTGGTGGCGTATTGTGCTTGAGATTTTAATTGCTGCCGCTCTTCAATTAATTGCAGAACATGGGCTACTTTGGCTTGTAATACTTTGGGGTTAGCAGGCTTTAGTACAAAATCTTCTCCACCTACATCAAAGCCTTGCAGGCGATCTTCAATACCGTCCAGCGCAGATAAAAACAGCACCGGAGTATCGCTGATATCAAAATCACTTTTAATCTGGCGGCATAATTCATAGCCATCCATTTCGGGCATGATGACATCGGCTAATACTAGTTTTGGGCGCTGTTGTTGTGTGAGTTGGAGCGCGGCCTTGCCGTTTTCCGCCGTGATCACATTGCATGTTTCGCTTAAGGCATCAAAGATAAAATCCAGCATAAAGAGATCATCATCAACAATGAGGACCAGTGGCTTTTCTTGATTGTTCATGATCTCTATCCTGTAAAAGTAAGCACTTGGCTAAGCAAGCCTTGCTAGAAAATGGCGAGTGGGTGAGGAGTGGATTACAAAATGTTTTGCTGATTCAATCGATTTTTTTGCCTTTATGCGCTGGCGCTGTACTCCCGGCCACCCGACTCCCAGTTTTTTTTCCAGAGCATAAAATCGCTGGCGGGCATGGGGTGGCCAATCAGATAGCCTTGTACTTCATGGCAGCCAATCATGGCGACCAGATCCCAGTCTTCTTGTGTTTCAACACCTTCTGCTACAAGGTTGAGTGCAAATTTCCGGCCAAGATCTGCGCTGTGCTCCAGTATTGTTTTGGCGGATAAATCTTGCGTTGCACCGCGCACAAAGGCTTTGTCGATTTTGAGCTCGGTAAAGGGAATCTGGATGAGATGCTCCATGGTGGAAAACCCGGTGCCAAAATCGTCTACCGATAAACCAAAACCCATAATGCGTAAGCGGGTCAGGATATCCAGACTCAGCACATAATCATGCGAGAGCTGGGTTTCGGTGATTTCCAGCGTAATCGATTCCGGGCTAATGCCATGCTCCTGAAGCACTTTGGTAAATAAATCGGGCAGCTCAAGCCGATGCAGATTACCCATAGATACATTGATCGATAGCTTGATTTGCTCACCCTGATCCAGCCATTCCCTTAGCTGGCGGGCGGCAATGCGCAGTACGCAGAAGGTCAGCTCGTCAATCAGGCCAAGTGCTTCGATGGCCGGCACAAATAAATGCGGCCCGAGTAAACCGCGTGTAGGGTGCCGCCAACGTGCCAGGCTTTCAGCACCAATCACAATGCGCCCCTTGGTGCTGACCTTGGGCTGGTAGTACAGCTCCACCTCTCCGCAAGCCAGCCCGTGGCGCAACTCCTCTTCAAGCAGCTGCAATTCAGGCGGCTTGCTATGGGCTTGCGAAATCGCCGAGTGGGCGGGCTGCTGTAATAAAAGTGCGGCCAGCTCGTCTTTTTTAACAGGTTTGGTTAGCACGCCTGCCAGCTTTAAATTAAAAGAATGAGCGAGTAATTCGGCGGCCTTCAGTACTTGCCTGTCCAGCGCAGAGAGAATGGCGATAGAGCCTGTGTAATGCAGCGATCCAAGCTGGCGTAAAAAGGCAACGCCATCCATATCCGGCATTTGCAAATCACAAAATATCCAGTTGGGCAGCGGTGCTTGCCTTAGCCTGAGCAAGGCCGCTTTTGCACTCAGAATGGGCGTGACTTGGTTGATGCCTAAATCGTTTAAATGCTGCTGGATAACGTCCAGCATAAATTTATCATCGTCGACCAGCAGGATACTGATGGCTTGCTGGCTCTCTTGAGCAGAGGCGGCCGGCCTGCTGCCTAGTAAGCCGATATGCTGTAAATGCTGGCAAGTCTGCTGAAACAACAGATGAAGTTGCTCAATATGGCTTAGCAGCAGCGCCGGGCTAATGGTCTGATTGATTTGCTCCATCATGGCTAATTGCTTGCCCAGCAGCATGGCGCCAACGGTGCGGGCAATTGATTTAAGCCGGTGACATTCCAGATTAATTTGCACCACATTGAGCTTGGCCTGGCTGATATGGCTAAGCCCTTCCTGAATGGATAGGGCAAATTTTTCGCAATACTTGCTTTGCCGCTTTGGATCATCGCCCAGCATATTTTGCATTTCGCTTAGATCAATGAGCAGGGCCTGCTCATCGCTGCTTGCCGTGGGCGGTAATTCTTCGGTATCTATTTCGGCGGCTTGTTGTTGATCGCCTAGCCAGTAAGCCAGCGTTTGATAAAGCTTTTCTGCCTGCACGGGCTTGCCGATAAAGTCGTTCATACCGGCACTGAGGCAGTGCTGGCGATAGTCGGTTGATACATTTGCGGTCATGGCGATAATAGGGAGATCATCAAATTCAGGTTTTTTTCTAAGTATCTGGCAGGCGGTAATGCCATCCATTTCAGGCATTTGCACATCCATCAAAATGGCATCAAAGTGGCTTTGCTCTGCCAGCAAAATGGCTTCTAGGCCATGATTGGCAATGCTCACTTCGGCACCCATTATTTCGAGTAACTCAGCGCCAATCTGCTGGTTAAAAGGGTGATCGTCGGCTAGCAGAATGCGCTTTCCAATTAAAAAGTGCTCATTGGCTTTGTTCTTTGACCAATGCGGCAGCGGCTTGGGCAGGTCCTGGATTTCAGGAAGATCGAGGCAAAATTTAAACTCACTGCCTTCGCCTAATTGGCTTTCTACGCTGAGTGCTCCCCCCATCAGCTCGACTAATTGGCGACTAATCGCCAGCCCCAGCCCCGTGCCGCCATATTTGCGGGTGATTGAATTATCTGCTTGCTGAAAGGATTGAAATAATTGGGTTTGAGCACTGGCAGAAATACCGATGCCCGTATCCCGGATGCTAAATGTGATGTGGCCGCGTGGATCATGCTCAATAGCGAGGGTAATCGTGCCTTGCTCGGTAAATTTAATCGCATTGCTCAGTAAATTAATCAGCACTTGTTTGATGCGCAAGTCATCGCCTTGCACAAAGGGTGGTACTTGCTCGCTGATGATGGTGCGAAGTAATAAGTTTTTTTCTTCTGCTTTTTGCTGGATCAGTTCATGCACATTATCAATGAGCTCAGGCAGTGAAAAGTCGCGCTTATTGATTTCTAACTTGCCCGCTTCAATTTTAGAAAAATCGAGAATATCGTTGATTAAATCCAGCAAATGCCGGCCTGATAAGGTGATTTTTTGCAGATAGTCGCTTTGCTTGGCGCTTAAAGTGGTGAGCTGGGCTAAATGCGCCATGCCCAGTACGCTATTGAGCGGGGTACGGATTTCGTGGCTCATATTGGCTAAAAATGCGCTTTTGGCTTGATTGGCGTTTTCTGCCTGTTGTTTAGCCGCTTCCAGCTCCTGAGTGCGCTCAATGACGCGCAGCTCCAGAGTGGTTGTTAACTGCAATAAGCTCAGCTCATAGTCGATGCGATCAGTGATATCACGCACCATGGCGGTGTAAACCGGTTTGCCTAAATTATGTAAATAGGAAATCGCCACTTCAATGGGAAACTCATGGCCATCGGCGTGCTGACCCATCACCTGACGGCCTGTATTACTGCTCATTTTGCGATGCCCTTTGCCTTGGCTGGCAAATTGCTGCATCAGCTCACGATGCTTTATTGCAAGTTGGGTGGGGATAAGCACTTCAATGGGGCCTCCCAGCATTTGCTTGGCGGGATAGCCGAACATATTTTCTGCCGATTGGTTGAATAAAATAATATTGAATTCGGCATCGGTGGTGATAATCGCATCCATGGCCGAATCGATCATGCCTGCTAGCTGCGCCTGATTGCTTAACAGTGCGTTTTCATTGTTCTTTCTTTCGGTAATATCATGCTGTGTGCCAATAACTCTGAGTGCTAAGCCTTCGGCGCTACGGCTAACGGCCATGCCGCGATCAACAATCCATTTCCAGCTGCCATCTTTATTCAGAATGCGGTATTCGTGGCTAAAATGTGGCGTGCTGCCTGTGAGGTGTGCCTGGATATTGGCCATCAGCCGAGGCTGATCTTCCGGGTAGACTCGTTTTTGCCACTCCTCATAGTGATTGCCGATTTCACCTTCGGCAAAGCCCAGCATTTCTTTCCAGCGCCGGCTGTAAAAAACCGTATTGGAGGGAATATCCCAATCCCAAAGTCCGTCGCCTGAGCCTTCGATTGCAAATTGCCAGCGGCTCTCACTTTCTTTGAGCTTGCTGATGTCCTGAATGCTGACCGGCACAATGCGGGCTTCTTCAATTGAAGAGGGAATCGGGTAGGAAAGCAGGGCTTGAAATTGCCTGCCTTGCAAGGTCTTGAGATTAACTTCGCTGCGAAAAACACGGTCTCCACGCCAAAAAGCCATTAATTCCTGCCGAATGACTTCGAGCGCACCTTCGCCAAATAAAGAGGTAAAGCCCTGCATAAATTCGGCTTTGTTGCTGCCTTCAAATAGCGCCAGCGTGGCTGGATTAATATCGATCACGCGGAGCAGGCTGATCATATTAATGAGGGCGGCAGGGGTGTGCTCAAGATGGGCGGCTAAATCGGTAATACCCGCATCACGAAGTGCAGTGAGATGGATAAGCAGGGCTGTCATGTCCTGATTCCAGATTGATAAATCGGCATTGTTGAATAATTGCCGGTATTGCTGGGCTTGCTCTTGCAAGCTGGGGTGCGGGGTGTTCAGCTCGCTTAAATCATGCAGCGTCATCAAAATGGCTTTGCCTGTCTGAAGGGGCAAAATGCTGCGGCTGGCTTGAATGGTTTTATAAGGGCCATTCTTACAGCAAACACTTAATTCTAGGTTTGGGAAAACAGGGTTTTCTTGTTTAGAAAGTAAGTTTTGCTGATGTAAATGCCGGTGTTCAGGATCCGTATCACGCCACCAGTCTGCCAATCTGGGCATTTCATCAAGCTGATAGCCAAAACTGTCGCTAAAGGCAGGATTAAGATAAATGATTTTGCCTGCTGTATCGCAAATTAGATTGGGCACAGGCGAGGCTTTGATCAGGGCATCGAAACAATGCTCGTATTGCTCGCTGAGCTGATGGCTTGCCGTGATGTCTTCCACGCTGCCGATATAGCCGGATATTTGGCCATGCGCATCCCAGAGTGGCTTCGTTTTGGAGTGTAAATAGCGCAGCTCATGATTGGCCCGCAGAATGCGAAAAGAAAGCTCAAATTCAGTTTGGGTTGCGAGTGCATTCTGCCATTGCTGATGGACGGTCTGGCAATCTTCGGGGTGAAGCTTTTTAAGCCATCCATATCCCAGACTTTCTTCAAGCGATAAGCCAAACATCGCCAGCAAGGCGGTATTGCCATAGCGACACTGCCCACTGGCATTGCACAAATAAATGCCAGCAGGGATCAGATCGATCAGTTGCTGTTGGGCTATTTCACTTAAAGCTGCGGGCATTACCAGAGCACCTTCTTAAGGTAGTCACACTTTTCTTCCTTAAGCTTAGGTTAGTCTGGTAAACCTTCAAGGATCTTGTAATTTAATGGTAGATAATCTTATGTACTTTGGTCATTAATTAGTAAATTTTTTGCATATTTTGTAAGTTTATGGCTTGATTTACGATAAAGAGTCTGTGTTTACATGATTAAGTGCGGTTATCTTTCTATTCAAAATGGCGTAAAAAAACCCGGCAAGCCGGGTTTTTTATTGCAAAGAATGAATTATTTCTTTTTCTGCGGAGGCAGATCCGTACATACGCCTTTAAATACTTCGGCAGCCATACCAATCGATTCACCCATGGTTGGGTGAGGGTGGATGGTTTTGCCGATATCCACGGCATCGCAACCCATTTCGATGGCAAGGCAGATTTCACCGATCATATCGCCAGCATGTGGGCCAACAATCGCACCGCCGATGATTTGCTTGGTGTCTTGATCAAAGATCAGCTTGGTGAAGCCTTCGTCACGGCCATTGGCAATAGCACGGCCAGATGCGGCCCATGGGAATACGCCTTTACCGTAGTTGATGCCATTTTTCTTGGCTTCATCTTCGGTGACACCCACCCAGGCGACTTCCGGATCGGTATAAGCCACGCCAGGAATCACGCGGGCATCAAAGAAGGCTTTGTGATCCGCTGCGTTTTCAGCTGCAACGTGCGCTTCGTGCACGGCTTTGTGCGCCAGCATCGGTTGGCCAACCAAATCGCCAATCGCAAAAATATGCGGCACATTGGTGCGCATTTGATTGTCGACGGGGATAAAGCCGCGATCAGTGACGATCACACCGGCGTTTTCTGCGCCGACTTTGCCGCCGTTAGGCACACGGCCCGTTGCGTGTAGCACGAGGTCGTAGCATTGCGGCTCTTTCGGGGCGTTTTCACCTTCGAATGTGGCCCAGATGCCGTCTTCTTTGGCTTCAAGTGCGACAGTTTTGGTCTTGAGCATGATGTTGTCAAAGCGATGGGCATTCCATTTTTCCCATACTTTAACGAGGTCGCGATCCGCGCCCTGCATCAGGCCGTCGAGCATTTCCACCACATCAAGGCGTGCGCCCAGTGTGGAGTAAACCGTGCCCATTTCCAGACCAATAATTCCGCCGCCCAAAATCAGCATGCGTTTGGGGACAGATTTCAGCTCCAGCGCGCCGGTTGAATCGACCACGCGTGGATCGTTCGGTACAAAGGGCAGCTTAAATACCGAAGAGCCAGCAGCGATAATCGCTTTCTGGAACTTGATGATTTTGGTTTCCCCCGTAACTTCTTTGCCGTCACCCGAAGTGATTTGCACTTCCATATGGTGAGGATCAATAAAGCGTGCCACGCCACGTACGAATTCTACTTTACGTGCCTTGGCCATACCGGCTAAGCCCGTAGTCAGCTTGCCAATTACTTTTTCTTTAAAGCCACGCAGTGCGTCGATATCGATCTCTGGCTCGCCAAATTTAATCCCGTTGGCTGCCAAGTGTTTCACTTCATCAATCACCGCCGCATTGTGCAGCAGTGCCTTAGAAGGAATACAACCGACGTTTAAACACACACCGCCCAGCTTAGAAAAACGCTCAACGACGATGGTTTTCATGCCCAGATCGGCAGAGCGGAAAGCGGCGGAGTAACCACCGGGGCCACCGCCGAGTACCACGACTTCGCATTCGTAATCTGCGGCACCTGTGTGGCTGCCAGCAACGGGAGCGGCTTGTGGTGCTGCGGCAGCCGTTGCAGGGGCTGGGCTTGGCGCTGCGGCTGGTGTCGCTGTGGCAGTCGCGGCTACTTCCAGAACCACCAGCAAGCTACCTTCGGATACTTTGCCGCCCACGGCGACTTTGACTTCTTTGACTACACCCGCGTGAGTGGAAGGCACTTCCATCGTCGCTTTGTCGGTTTCCAGCGCAATCAAGGATTCTTCAACGGCCACCGTGTCGCCGACTTTAACGAAGACTTCGATGATATCCACATTGTCATGGCCGCCGATATCGGGGACTTTAATTTCGATTAGATTGCTCATCATTTATTCCATTTGATCTGTGCAAGGGGCTGAACGTCTAAAAATTCTGTAGACACAGAGCACACAGAGCTTAAAAGCAGAACACGGAGAAAACCTTAATCTCTGTTTTTCTCTGTGTGCTCCGTGTTCTCATTTTTTCTCTGTGTCTACAGATCTTTGTCTGCTTACAACACCAAGCGGCGGATGTCGCTTAGGAGCTTGCCGAGTTGCACGGTGAAGCGGCCGGCCATTGCGCCGTCGATGACGCGGTGATCGAAGGACAGCGACAATGGGCACATTAGGCGAGGCATAAATTCTTTGCCATTCCAGATCGGCTTAACTTGTGATTTGCACACGCCAAGAATCGCCACTTCAGGGGCGTTGACGATAGGCGTAAAGCTAGTGCCGCCAATGCCGCCAAGGCTAGAAATGGTAAAGGTTGCGCCTTGCATATCGGTAGGCTTGAGCTTTCCTTCACGCGCTAGAGCGGAAAGGTCGGTCAATTCTTTAGCGATTTGCTTCAGGCCTTTTTGGTCGACATTTTTGATAACAGGTACAACCAAGCCATTTGGCGTGTCAGCTGCAAAGCCGATGTTGTAATACTGTTTTAAGATCAAATTGTCGCCATCGAGGCTGGCGTTAACGGTAGGGAAGGCTTTCAGCGCTTCAGCCGCGGCTTTAATAATAAAGGCCAGTGGCGAGAGCTTCATGCCGCTCTTTTCCCACTCTTTACCGATGGATTTACGGAATTCTTCCAGCTCGGTGATATCGCATTCGTCGTTAAACGTCACGTGCGGGATCACTACCCAGTTGCGGTGCAGATTAGCGCCAGATAGCTTCTGGATGCGGGTTAGCGGCTTAGTTTCGATCGGGCCAAACTTGGCGAAATCGACTTTTGGCCATGGCAGCAGATCAAGGCCAGAGCCTGTGCCCACTGCTGACGCATTTGGCGCTGCAGCTTGGCCGCTCATGACTGATTTTACATAAGCTTGTACATCGCCATGCAGAATACGGCCCTTAGGCCCTGTGCCGGTGATGCGGCTCAGATCAACGCCCAATTCACGCGCAAAGCTGCGAATCGAAGGCGATGCGTGGGATTTTTTGAAGCTGGCTTCGTCAACCGGACGCGCTGCTGCGGGAGCTGAAACAGGAGCAGGTGCTGCAACTGGAGTCGGCGCAGGTGTTGCAGCCGCAACACTAGCGACAGGGGCTGCAGCCACCGGTGCTGCGGCTACTGATGCAGTGCCTTTCAGTACCAGAATCAAGCCACCTTCGCTGATTTTGTCGCCGACTTTGAGCGTGATGCTTTCAACTACACCCGCTTCAGGGGACGGCACTTCCATCGAGGCTTTGTCGGTTTCTAGCGTGATCAGTGATTGTTCTTTCTCAACCACATCGCCAACTTTTACAAACACTTCGATCACATCCACTGCATCGTGGCCACCGATATCCGGTACGCGCACTTCGATGCTGCTGGCAACGCTGGCTACGGGAGCCGCTGCCGGAGCTGGAGCAGCTGCTACAGGAGCGGGCGCTGGGACTGAACCTGGAGCAGGCGCAGCTGCAACGGGAGCCGCTGCAGGTGCTGCTGCACTGGCGGTATCTGCGGCTTCTAGCAACAAAACAACGCTGCCTTCAGAGGCTTTATCGCCAATTTTAATCTTCATTTCTTTTACTACACCGGCGTGGGTCGATGGCACTTCCATCGTTGCCTTGTCGGTTTCGAGTGTAATCAGTGATTGCTCTACTTCAATGGTATCGCCAACTTTTACAAAAACCTCGATCACTTCAACGCCCTCGTGGCCGCCGATGTCGGGGATTTTTACTTCAATCAATGTGCTCATATATACGAATCCTGTGAGGGGTATGGAGTGAGAGGGGAGAAGGGACGAATCCCTTCTCCTTGTCTTTAAGCGTGCTGCTTAAGACAACGTCTCACTGCTTTACACGGTCCAAGGCGCTGGGCGGTTGGCTGCAATGCCGTACTTTTCGAGGGCCTCTGCTACTTTCGCAGCAGGAATTTTGCCCTCGTCAGCCAGTGCTTTCAGTGCAGCAATCGCAACGTGGTAGCGATCCACTTCAAAGAAGCTACGCAATGCTTTACGTGAATCGGAGCGGCCATAACCGTCACAACCCAGCACAACGTATTTAGCAGGCACGTATTCACGTACTTGATCAGCAAACGCACGTTTGTAATCGGTTGCCGCAATCACAGGGCCGGTACGACCAGTCAGGCAGCTCGTAACATAAGGCACTTGCTGCGCTGCCATTGGGTTGAGCATATTGTGACGCTCAACCGCCATACCATCACGGCGCAGTTCGTTAAAGCTTGGGCAAGACCAGATATCTGCATCCACGCCGAAATCGGCTTTCAGCAGGTCTGCCGCAGCGATCACTTCGCGGAAGATCGTACCTGAGCCCATCAGCTGCACTTTCAGTGCAGCGTCTTTGCTGCCTTCTTGGAACATATACATACCGCGCAGGATGCCTGCGGCCGAGCCTTCTGGCATGGCTGGGTGGCTGTAGTTTTCATTCATTACTGACAGGTAGTAATAGATGTTTTCCTGATCCTGATACATGCGGCGCATACCGTCTTGCACAATCACCGCCAGCTCGTAAGCGAAGGTTGGATCGTAAGACACGCAGTTCGGGATAAACTCAGCAAACAGATGACCGTGACCATCTTGGTGCTGCAAGCCTTCGCCGTTCAGCGTAGTGCGGCCCGCTGTACCACCGACCAAGAAGCCGCGAGCGCGTAAATCGCCCGCTGCCCATGCCAAGTCGCCGATACGCTGGAAACCAAACATCGAGTAGTAGATGTAGAACGGAATCATGGTGACGCCGTGGTTGGCGTAGGAGGTTGCCGCAGCAATCCAATCGCTCATCGCACCGGCTTCGTTAATCCCTTCCTGCAATACTTGGCCGGTCTTGGATTCCTTGTAGAACATCAGTTGATCGGCATCTTGTGGCTCGTACAACTGACCCACATGCGACCAGATACCCAACTGACGAAACATGCCTTCCATACCAAAGGTGCGCGATTCATCTGGCACGATAGGGACGATGCGGTTACCGATTTTTTTGTCTTTAACCAAGGTATTCAAGATACGAACAAAGGCCATGGTGGTGGACATTTCACGCTCACCGCTGCTGCCCAATAAGCTTTGCAATGCGTCTAGGCCGGGTACTTCGAGTGGCTCGTCGATTGGCTTTCTGGATGGCACAAAGCCGCCAAGTGCCGAACGGCGCTCGTGCATATGCTTCAGCTCTTGGCTATCGTCAGCAGGGCGGTAGAATTTGCAAGCAATCGCTTCTTCGTCGGTCAGCGGGATATTAAAGCGATCACGCAGGTAAAGCAGATCGGTATCGGATAACTTTTTGGTGTTGTGTGCTACGTTTTGCGATTCGCCTGCCGCGCCTACGCCAAAACCTTTTACGGTTTTAACGAGCAATAGCGTTGGTTGATCTTTGTGCTCAGAAGCGGCTTTATAAGCTGCGTACACTTTATAAAGATCGTTACCACCACGGGTCAGACGCCAGATATCGTCATCCGACATGGCCGCAACCAAGTCGAGCAATTCTGGGTAAGCACCGAAGAAGTGTTCGCGTACATAAGCGCCGTTTTTGGATTTGTAAGTCTGGTATTCACCATCGACTACTTCCATCATGCGTTTTTGCAGCAGGCCTTTTTTGTCCTGAGCAAGGATGGCATCCCAGCCTGTGCCCCAGACTACTTTAATCACATTCCAGCCAGAGCCACGGAAATCGCCTTCCAGCTCTTGAATGATTTTGCCGTTACCGCGTACTGGGCCATCAAGGCGCTGCAAGTTGCAGTTAATCACAAAGATCAGATTGTCGAGCTTTTCACGGCCAGCTAGGGAAATCGCGCCCAGAGATTCTGGCTCGTCCATTTCGCCATCACCGCAGAAGCACCAAACTTTACGATCGCCTTTTTGCTTAAAGCCACGATCGTCTAGGTACTTCATAAAGCGTGCTTGGTAAATCGCCATCAGTGGGCCAAGACCCATCGATACCGTTGGGAACTGCCAGAAATCAGGCATTAGCCAAGGGTGTGGATAGGACGATAAACCACCGCCTTCTACTTCACGGCGGAATTTATTCAGTTGATCTTCGGTAATGCGGCCTTCAAGGAAAGCGCGTGCATAAACGCCTGGCGCAGAGTGACCTTGGAAGTAAACTAAGTCGCCGCCGTGGTTTTCTGAAGGCGCATGCCAGAAGTGATTCCAGCCGATATCGTATAAAGTGGCAGCGGAGGCGAATGAAGAAATATGGCCGCCCGGCTCTGCTTCGTCGCGATTGGCTTTAACTACCATCGCCGCTGCATTCCAGCGGGTGTAAGCCAGAATACGTTCTTCCAGATTAGGCTTGCCTGGGTGCTTGGCTTGCAGGTGTGCCGGAATCGTATTGATATAAGCTGTAGTAGCGGTATACGGAATATTGACGCCATCTTGGCGTGCGTGATCGACTAGCTTTTCAACCAAGAAATGGGCGCGCTCTGCGCCTTCTTTTTCGAGGACGCTATCGAGCGACTCTAGCCATTCTTGCGTTTCTTGGGGATCGAGGTCATGAAGCTGCTCTGCCATTGGTCTCTCTACCTTGTGAGTGGGTTAATTATCCGCACTTTGCGGTCTGTCGGGCTTAGGCGATCGTAGCGAGGGAAAGATCGGTTTGAGACAGCAACATGCATTTTTGAGGCGAATAGCTGGCTATTCAACAAGAAAATGCGTGAAATATGGCCAAATCCGGCTTTCCCGCAGTAGATCAGTCTTAAGTCCGGCAGGCCGCTAATCTGCGGAGGCGGGCTGATTGTGTGGATCAGCCTGCTTTAAAAGGCCTGCATTGTAATAGGCATGTATAGATACATCCCGTTTAACGGGGAGTATTTCGCTTGTAATAATTCACCAGACCGTTGGTCGAAGCATCGTGGTTAGTGGTCAAGCCGGGGGTAGTTAAATCGGCTTCGATGGCTTTTGCCAATTGCTTGCCGAGTTCTACTCCCCATTGGTCATAGGAATTAATATTCCAGACCGTGCCTTGTACAAACACTTTGTGCTCGTACAGGGCAATCAGCGCACCTAAACGCCGCGGTGATAAGCGCTGCATTAAGATGGTGTTAGTCGGGCGATTGCCTTCAAATACTTTATGTGGAACTAAAGCATCTTGGGCTTCGCCGGTAATGCCTTGTTTATCTAATTCTGCCCGGACTTCTGCTTCATTTTTACCGCGCAAAAATGCTTCTGTCTGGGCAAATACATTGGCCATCAGAATCGTATTGTGCGGCTCAGGAATATCGGGATGCTCTATGGTGGCAATAAAATCGACGGGTACGATTTGGCTGCCCTGATGCAATAACTGGTAATAAGCGTGCTGCCCGTTAATGCCGGTATCGCCCCATACAACAGGTCCGGTGCGATAATTCACGCGTTTGCCATTCAAATCAACCGTTTTACCGTTTGATTCCATATCCAGCTGTTGCAAATAAGCTGGGAATCGATAAAGAGATTGGTTATAAGGCGAAATAAGCTGGGTGCTGGCACCAAAGAAATTGATATACCAAACACCGAGCATTCCCATAATGACCGGTAAATTCTGCTCTAATGGTTTACTGCAGAAATGCTGATCCATGGTGTATGCACCATGCAGCAAATCTTGGTAATTATGTTTGCCCAGATAAATAGCAATGGGTAAACCAATTGCGCTCCATAGGCTATAGCGGCCACCGACCCAATCCCAAAACTCAAACATATTGTTGATATCAATGCCGAATTCACTAACTGCTTTGGCATTGGTTGAAACGGCTACAAAATGTTTGGCAATATGCTTTTCATCGCCCGAGGCTTTTACAAACCATGCACGCGATGTGCGGGCATTGGTCAGCGTTTCCTGAGTGGTAAATGTTTTGGATGAAATAATAAAGAGTGTAGTTTCTGGGTTAAGTTCGGCTAATGTAGAAATTACCTGATCGCCATCAACTGTCGAAACAAAGTGCATTTTCAGGCGTTTGTGGCCGTAATCTTTGAGCGCCTGGCAAACCATCAGCGGGCCAAGATCTGAGCCGCCAATACCGATATTTACAATATCCGTAATAGCCTTGCCGGTGTAACCCAGCCATTCACCCGAGCGCACTTTATCTGAGAAAACGCCGATCTTTTCTTTAACGGCATTCACCTTGGGCATGACATCTTCGCCATCAACCATCAGCGGGTTTTTGTCGAGATTACGCAGGGCGGTGTGCAAAACGGCACGGTTTTCTGTGGTATTGATTTTTTGCCCGGAAAACATCGCTTTGATGCGATCTTCAAGCCCGGACTGACGGGCCAGATCCATGAGCAAAGTCATTGTCTTGGCGGTGATGCGGTTTTTTGAGTAATCAAAAAACAAGCCGCCCGATTCAATAGAAAACTGCTCAAAGCGCTGCGGATCGTCGTTAAACAGATCACGTAAATGCAAAGGGAACACTTCTTTGAAGTGCTCATCTAGAGCAAGCCACGCTGGTGATTGTGTGAGCTTAGGCATGGTGTGGTTTGGCATGAAGTAAATGAGTCCTTAAAAATCAGCTGTAGTTGTCATGACCACGAACACGTTTTTCTTTGAGGCTGCGCTTCATTTTTTCGAGCTGGTCTATGAGTTCTGGTCCGCGTCTGAGTGCTACGCCTACGGCGAGTACGTCGATAATCACCAAGTGCACAATACGAGTGATCATTGGAGTGTAAAGATCGGGGTCTTCCATCGTGTCGGCATAAAGACAAAGCGAGCAACGCTTGGCTAATGGCGATTTTGAATGGGTAATACCGATGACATCGGCCCCGGCGTCACGGGCAATTTCTACCGAGCGCAGTAAATCGAGTGTGCGGCCCGAGTTAGAAACAGCCACAACCGCGTCCCCCGGCCCGAGCATCGATGCACTCATACCGTGCATGTGCGGATCGGTGTAGGAAACGGTGGGCACGCCTAAGCGAAAAAACTTGTTCTGCGCATCAATGGCTACCGCACCGGATTGCCCCTGGCCGTAGACTTCAATCTTTTTGGCATTCGACATAATGGTAATGGCGCGCTCTAAGACCTCGGTATCGAGTTCATTACGGCAGCGCAGCAAATGTGAAATATTATTGTCGAATAATTTGCGTGACAGATCGTGCGCCGAATCATCACGGCTCACCATAGAGTGCACATAAGGCACGCCAGACACCAAGCTGCGTGTAAGACGCAGCTTGAAATCCTGCAAGCCAGAGCAGTTGAGTGAGCGACAGAAGCGAATCACGGTGGGTTGTGAAACCAGCGCTAAGTCGGCAATTTGCGCAATGGGTGCATTAGCCACCAGATTAGGTTGCTCAAGCACCAGCTCTGCCACTTTGCGTTCTGATTTGCTGAGGCTATCGAGTGCGGCCTTGATACGTTCGAGCATGTATTTTTCTCACACAATTTGTAGGGTGGGGTAGCCCAGCGTTTTTGGCTTGGCTAACCCACCATGGCACATGAAGCTTGGGAGCCAAGGCAATATTGCTGAACGAGATAAACTTCGCACGCAGATGCCGCCCTAGGGAAGTATCAAGTAGCCCAAAATACCTGTTTGAGTCCATTACACTTATCCAGCACACGGCGGATCGGGAATAGCTCAGTGGCTGGTTTTTGCTCAAGCAAGGCCGCTTGTAATAATGCTTTTTTACTGTCGCCAGTGATATGTACGATTACCGAACGGGCTTTTGCCAGTGTAGGCAAAGTGAGCGTAATGCGCTGATGCGGCGCTGCTGGTGGAATGACTGCAGCGCAAAGTGCGTCAGATACGCAGGCGGCTTCCAGCTCGGCAGCATTGGGGAAGAGCGATGCAGTATGGCCGTCATCTCCCATGCCTAAAATCAGCACATCCAGCGGGGAGGGCAGGGCAGCAAGGCGGGCCTCGATTTCTTTTTGGCCTTCGTGGGCGGTGGCTACACTTGATACCTGAGAAATAAATGTTGCTTTAGCAGCTTTATCTTGCAGCAGGTTTTCGCGGGTAAGGCGCTCATTGCTGTCTGCATGGTCCGGTGCAACCCAGCGCTCGTCAGCCAGTGTAATAACTACTTTTGACCAGTCTAATTCTTTTACTCGCAAGGCTTTAAACATGCCGGCAGGGGTTCTTCCCCCCGATACTGCAATTCCTGCCTGACCACGCGCCGCAATGGCTGTACTTAATTGCTCAGCGATAAAATCAGCCAATTGATGATCTAATTCGTCTTTTGACGAATATTCGTGCCATGACAGTGATGACATGTTTTACCTCATGATAATGAAAGAACGGGCCAGAAAACTGGCCCGCTTTATAGTCTCAATTTTAATTAAGCTTCTTCGTGCCAGCAAAGGCCGTCGCGCGATAGCAGGGCTGATGAGGCAGCAGGGCCCCAGGTGCCGGCAGTATACGGCTTAGGGCCATCCGGGCTGCTTTCCCAGTTGTCGATAATAGGCTCAACCCATTTCCAGGCTGCGCGTTGCTCGTCACGGCGTACAAATAACGATAGATCACCGCGAATCACATCAAGCAACAGGCGCTCGTATGCTTCCGGGCTGCGAGTTTGGAAGATTTCTTTGAAATCCATATCCAGATGCACAGGGCGTAAACGACCTTGATTGCCCGGCTCTTTTGCCATCATATAAAGACGTACAGATTCGGCAGGCTGTAGCTGAATAACCAAGCGATTTGGTGTGCTGGCTGTGCGGCCATAAATGGAGTGCGGGGTTTCGCGGAAATTAATCACGATCTCGGCAAGGCGCTCGGATAAGCGCTTACCTGTGCGTAGATAAAACGGTACACCCGCCCAGCGCCAAGTCTGGATTTCTGCTTTAAGGGCCACAAAGGTTTCGGTTTTTGAATGGGCCGGAACATCAGGCTCGGTCAGGTAGCCTTGCACAGGTTTGCCATCTACTGCACCTGCGCGGTATTGACCACGAACAACCTTGGTGTGAACGTCTTCGGTTGTGAGCGGTTTTAAGGCGCGTAAAATTTTGAGCTTTTCATCACGTACGGCATCGGCATCGATCGATGCGGGTGGCTCCATCGCAACAATGGTCAGTAGTTGCAAGAGATGGTTTTGCACCATATCGCGCAATGCGCCGGTTTTATCGTAGAAGTCAGCTCGTGATTCAACGCCTACTTGCTCGGTAACGGTAATTTGTACGTCGCGTATCCATTCTCTGCGCCAGAGCGGCTCAAGCAAGGTATTGGCAAAGCGTAAAGCCATTAAGTTCTGAACCGGCTCTTTGCCCAGATAATGGTCGATTCGATAAATTTGATGTTCTTGGAAATATTCACCGACTTCGTCATTAATCTTGTTTGATGACGCTAAATCGTGTCCCAATGGTTTTTCAAGCACGACGCGGGCGTTGCCGGCAGCAAGGCCAACTTCGGACAAACTCTTGGAAATCGGGGCAAATAAATCAGGCGCAGTTGACAGATAAAATACGCGAACGCGTTTTGGAAACGTATTGAGTGCATCAGCTAGCTTACTGAATTCTGCGGGATGATTGGCATCCAGCTGCAAGTATTCAATACGTGCAGCAAACGTGGCCCAATCGGCATCGTTATAGTGGCTGCCTAAGTAGCCAACGGCCAAAGCATGGGCTTTTTTGAGGTAGGCAGCAGTATCTGGAACACTGCGGCCCAAACAGACAATGCGCCCTTCTTGGGGCAGATTGCCTTCTTGATGTTGGTGGTACAGCGCTGGCAGCAGTTTACGCATTACCAAGTCGCCAGTGCCGCCGAACAGCACCATGTCGAAAGCGTCAATCGGGGTCATCCGCGAGAGTCCTTGTTCTTAATATCGGTTTTCGGGCCTTGGCGGGCACGTAAGACTTTGTAATCTTACTACACCATTAAATAGCGGTGCAAACGAAATTCGCCAAGGCTCATGAATGATGGGGGTTTACACGTAGCGCAGAATGTTAACCCTGTGTAAATGTTGACTATTGATGCAGCGCAATGAAATCAAATTTCCAAGCTGATGCGGTTGAAGTTATAGGTGCTTTGTAGTAAAACTACGATCAATTTTACAGAAATGTACGTGGCGTGCCGTGATCGCGCCGTAACTCGGAGCCTTTGTCTATGTCCGTTCATCCCAAGCTTGCCGAAGTCACTGCGCGTATTATCGCAAGAAGCCAAGGCCCCCGCTCTCGTTATTTAGCCCGCCTAGAAAAGGCCGCTAGCAAGGAGCCATCGCGTAAAGGTTTAGCCTGTACCAATCAGGCTCACGCCTGGGCCGCTGCACCAGAAAACGACAAAATAATGATGCGCGAAATGCGTCAACCCAATCTGGGTATTGTCTCTGCTTACAATGACATGCTATCAGCACATCAGCCGTTTGAAATGTTCCCCGCCATCATCAAAGAGGCGGTTCGTCAGGCGGGTGCAACAGCACAATTTGCGGGCGGTGTGCCCGCAATGTGTGATGGCGTGACGCAAGGCCAGCCGGGTATGGAGCTCAGCCTGTTTAGCCGTGATGTGATTGCCATGTCGACCGCAGTTGGCCTATCGCACAATGTGTTTGATAGCGTGGTTTGCTTAGGCGTTTGTGACAAAATTGTGCCCGGTTTGTTGATCGGTGCTTTGCAGTTTGGCCACTTGCCAACGGTTTTTGTTCCGGCTGGCCCGATGACCTCGGGCATTGCTAATAGCGAAAAAGCCAAGGCGCGCCAGTTATTTGCTGAAGGTAAATGTGGCCGTGAAGAATTATTGGCCTCAGAAGAAGGCTCTTACCACGGCGCAGGTACATGCACCTTCTTTGGTACTGCCAACTCTAATCAAATGTTGATGGAAGTGATGGGCTTGCATTTGCCAGGCGCCGCTTTCGTTAATCCGAATACTCCACTGCGTGATGCGCTGACTGTTGCAGCAGCACAACGTGCGATTGCTATTACTTATAAGAGCGATGAGTTTACGCCGGTAGGCAAGGTGGTCGATGAAAAATGTATTGTGAACGGCATTGTTGGCCTGATGGCAACGGGTGGATCGACTAATCACACCATTCATATGATTGCGATCGCTCGTGCAGCGGGCATTATTATTGATTGGACTGATTTCGACGATTTATCCGCCATTATTCCCCTGCTGGCCAAGATTTACCCCAATGGCTCGGCTGATGTAAATCATTTCCATGCTGCTGGCGGTATGGGTTTCTTGATTCGTGAATTACTCGATGCGGGCTTGCTGCACGAAGACGTGCTGACCGTAGCCGGTAAAAGCTTGCGCCCTTATGCGAATGAGCCTTTCTTGGGTGAGGATGGTAAGGCGGTATGGCGTCCGGCTCCACTTGAGCCTGTTGACGATAATGTCGTTCGCCATGCGAGCAATCCATTTAGTGCTGACGGCGGTTTGCGTTTGCTGGCCGGTAATCTGGGCCGCTCAGTGATTAAAATTTCTGCGGTTAAGCCAGAAAATCGCTGCGTAGAAGCGCCTGCCATTGTGTTTGATGATCAAGACGATGTGTTGGCTGCATTTAAACGCGGCGAGCTGGAAAAAGACTTCGTAGTGGTGCTGCGCTTCCAAGGCCCGTGTGCCAATGGTATGCCAGAGCTGCATAAGCTCACGCCTGTGCTAGGACTCTTGCAAGATCGCGGTTTTAAAGTCGCCTTGGTCACCGATGGCCGTATGTCGGGCGCGTCCGGCAAAGTGCCTTCAGCCATTCATATGACGCCAGAAGTCTTAAAAGGCGGCCCGCTGGGTAAGGTTAGAACCGGCGATATTATTCGCCTTGATGCCGATGCAGGTGTGGTTGAAGCTAAGGTCGATGCAGCGGAATGGGCGGCTCGCACCGTGGACACGGCAGATCTATCCGCGAATGAGCATGGTATGGGGCGCGAGCTATTTGCCACATTCCGTGCGGCTGCTACTGGCGCTGAAGAAGGCGCGATCAGTATGGGCCTCGCTCATTAATTATTTGTTTTTTTGATGGGGGAGCACCGCTGAGTGGGCAAAAGCATTCGCACTCAGCGAGATACTCATCGAATGTCCATTAACGATGGGTATCACTCTGCTCCACCCATCCTACATATCCAATATCTACAGAACAGGAAGAACAACCCCATGCAAATTCGCGAAATCATGCGCTCTTGTCCGGTGATGCCGGTTTTGGTAATCGAGAAAGTAGAGCACGCTGTACCATTGGCAAAAGCCTTGGTTGAGGGCGGTATTTGCGTGCTTGAAGTGACTTTACGCACCGAGGCCGCTTTGGCCGCAGTACGCGCTATTGTTGATAATGTACCTGGTGCCATTGTTGGCGTAGGCACTGTAGTTCGCCCAGAACAATTTGCCGAGGCAAAAGCCGCAGGCGCGGTATTTGCGGTAACGCCGGGCCTAACGCCTAAGCTGGCTGCTGCGGCACGCGCTGCCGATATCCAATTACTACCCGGTGTAATGACGCCGTCTGAAGCCATTGCGGCTCTGGAAGAAGGTTTTGATGCCTTGAAATTATTCCCAGCGGAGCAAGCCGGTAGCATCGGCATGCTTAAAGCAATGGGCGGCCCATTGCCACAAATCTTATTCTGCCCAACGGGCGGTGTAAGCCCGGAATCTGCACCTAAACTCTTGGCTATGCCGAATGTGGGGTGTGTGGGCGGATCATGGCTTGCACCAAAAGAAATGGTTGCGGCGGGCGATTGGGCAGGGATTACTGCTCTGGCTCGTGCTGCTGCAGCATTTAGAAAGTAAGAAATGTAGGGTGGGCACGTTTTTGTGTGCCCACGCGTCATGGCATAGCCCAACTCGCGTGGGCACAAAAATAAGCCCACCCTAAGATTTACATCAATATTTCAGCATTTATAGGGAATAGCCATATCGTCAGCAAGGCGACAGTTGGTTATTCTCTGTACTCTATTTTCTTATACGCGGCCTTCTGTGGGCGCGTTTTTCTGATCTCTCTGAGGAGCACCAGGCAATGGCAGCAATTCGTATCGCAATTAACGGCTATGGCCGTATCGGTCGCAATGTACTGCGCGCTTTGTATGAGTCTGGCCGTACTGATGAATTCCAAATCGTGGCAATTAACGATCTGGGCGACGCTAAGACCAATGCTCACCTGACTCAATACGATACCGTGCACGGCAAATTTGCTGGCAAAGTATCGGTTGATGGCGATTTCATGATTGTAAACGGCGACAAAATTCGCGTTTGCGCTCAGCGTAATCCGGCTGATCTGCCATGGGCAGAAATCGGCGTTGATGTCGTGATGGAATGTACTGGCTTCTTTGCAAGCAAGGCTAAAGCTTCGGCCCACATTACTGCGGGCGCGAAAAAAGTCATTATCTCCGCTCCGGGTGGTAATGATGTCGATGCAACCATCGTGTTCGGCGTAAACCACGACACACTGAAATCAACAGATACCGTTATTTCTAATGCATCTTGCACAACCAACTGCCTTGCGCCGCTGGTTAAGCCTTTGAACGATAAAATTGGCCTTGTTTCAGGTTTGATGACCACGATCCACAGCTACACCAATGATCAAGTGCTGACAGACGTTTATCACGAAGACCTACGCCGGGCCCGTTCAGCAACGCATTCGATGATCCCAACTAAAACTGGCGCTGCGGCTGCGGTTGCATTGGTATTGCCAGAACTGAAAGGCAAGCTGGATGGTTTCGCTGTTCGCGTACCAACGATCAATGTGTCCTTGGTTGACCTGACTTTCACTGCGGCTCGTGAGACAACGGTTGAAGAAATCAATCAGATCATGAAAGAAGCGTCCGAAGGCCCAATGAAAGGCGTGTTGAATTACAACGACCTGCCTTTGGTATCAATTGACTTTAATCATGATCCAGCGTCTTCTACCTATGAAGCATCGCAAACTAAGGTTTCCGGTGGTACTTTGGTGAAAGTACTGTCTTGGTACGATAACGAGTGGGGTTTCTCCAATCGTATGCTCGATACCACTAAGGCATTGTGGAACGCTAAATAAGCGTTTGCAGCCTCAGAAAAATACCCGCAGCGATGTGGGTATTTTTTTTGCCTGGTGCAGCGGCTAGCTAGCAGCGCGGTAGTGGTGTTTTGCGAGTGAGGGGTTTCATTTTCTGGCGCTTGCTTCCCTATTTATGTATTTACAAAGATGATCTGGGTTTGGTTCATATAAATAATTATGGGAAAGCAGGGTGTGTAGTGGCTTTTAATGGCACTTGCTGTTGGTAAATCACTTTTTAGCTGATTTTATGCGGATCATGTTTTAAAAATATTTTCGCCTGTTTGCGACTGCCCTTGATCACGCTAAAAACAGGGAAGTGCAATTTTATTTACTCGTTTTTTGCCGAAAATGATGTTGCAGGTGTGCAACAAGCATGGCTTTATGTCGTGATTTTCTATGGCAAAAGTAGCGCTATAAAGGTCCAATCTTGGTTTACTTATACGTATAAAAAATGCAATTTGAATATTTATAAAAAGTATTGTCTTAACTTATTGCGTGGTTTTGTTGAATTACATATTCTTTTTCTTTGTTCTGGTATGTTAAATTATTGTGTAAATTTAGGTAAATATTTACCACTTTTTTGTTTTTTATTTATGTATTTTCGCGCTCGATTATTTACATATAAGTCGAATTACTTAGTGTACGTTGCTTTGATATTTGATTGGTATTTTTACTTATGCGGGTTTGGTATTTTTACAGCAGAACAAAATTTATCACTGTGGTTATATACGGACTTCGGAGCACTTAACACGCTCAATTTTTGATTAAGTAGATTCAGTTTTTTACTGAGTTGGCTTTTAAAAAATAAGTGGTTGAGTGGTCTTTCAAATCCTATGGATCCGAATTCAATTATTGAATTCGTGGCTCTAAAATTGATAAAGGAATCTCAGTATGTTTAAGCGCGTTCTTATCGCTACTGCCGTATCCGCAATGTTTGCAGCTCCTGCATTCGCCGATGTAACAATCAGCGGTTCTGCTGAAATGAACTTGATGTACCAGACCAACCAAGTTGGTACAGATAGTAAGGGTAAAGTTGCTGAAGAAATTGCAGTCATCGTAAACGTTGATGGTACTGACAAGCTGGATTCCGGCGATACACTTAAATGGCGTCTGGCTCAAAAAGTAGCGACTCCAGATCGTTACGACAGCTTTGGTCAACGTGAAGCTTGGATCGGTTACGAAACTAAGTTCGGTGAAGTTCGCTTCGGTAACCAGTTCTCTAACCAATACCTAGAATTAGATGGTTTTGCATCTTCAGGTCAAAGCAACTTGTGGGCTGACTTTGGTTCGCAACAAATTCAATACGCTAACGGCGTAAGCTACTTCTCACCTAAATTCAGCGGCTTTAGCTTTGCTGGTCAATACGATTTAGGTAATGGTCGTAACTCAGCTCGCGCTATGGAATTGACAGCTAACTACACTGGCTACGGTTTCAATGTTGCTGCTGGTGTGTCTGAAGCTAAAAATTCAGGCAGCATGTCTTCAGAAGCAGGTACTTTTGCTGGTAAGGGTACATGGGGTTCGTCGGGTAATTTTGTTTCCGGTTCGGATTCAAACAAAGCTCGCACTTACAATCTTGATGCAGCCTATAAAGTTGGTGCATTTGATTTAGCTGCTGGTTATAAGCGCAATGAATGGAAAGAAAACCAAGTTAACCTAGCTGCAGATAAGGTTACTGTTGATCAGTTCTTGCTGCGTGGTGGTTACACCATGGGTAAAAACAATTTCAACCTTGGTTACCAACGTGTGCAAGATGCCAAAGTGAATGGCACAAAAGTTGATAACGGCATGAACGTGATCAACGCTCAGTACAACTACACACTGTCTAAGAATACAGTTGCTTTTGCACAAGTTCGTCATCACATGTTAGATACTGCTGGCCAAGCTAGTGTAATGACAGCTAGTTCACAGCTGGATGATTTTGCTATCGGTTCAGACAAGAAAAACGCAACACGTCTGATGGTAGGTACATGGACAGCGTTCTAATTTAGAACCTGACCATAAAAGTGAAAAGCTGGCATTTTATGTTGGCTTAGCACTTTAAAAGCTAAAAAAACGCCACGATGCAAATCGTGGCGTTTTTTTGTGCGCGCTAGCATTTACGCCATTCTCTCGGGGGTTGTGTTGCATTTGGACCACACAATGTTGCAGATACGCGACGCAATATTGCATGGGTTTGTACCTATTGAGTATTCTTGTTTCGTAACACAAGCGAATACGCCTTGATGTACTGAAGTTAAAAAAACCATATTCCCTTTTAGAGAGAGATGAATAATGTTTAAACGTGCTCTGATCGTTGCTGCTGTTGCAGCAGCATGCTCCGCGCCAGCTTTTGCTGATGTGTCTATCAACGGCTCTGCTGAAATGGACGTGTTTTACCGTACAAACAACACTGTTGATGGCGGCGGCAAGCTTCTTGAAGAAATCGCTATTGTTGTAAATGTTGACGGCTCAGACAAGCTGGATAACGGCGCAAAACTGAACTGGCGCCTTGCGCAAAAAGTTGCGACAGACTGGCGCTATGATAGCTTTGGTAACCGTGAAGCTTGGATTGGTTATTCAGATGCTAAATTGGGTGAAGTACGTTTTGGTAATCAGTTTACCAATCTGTATTTGACTCAAGATTGGCCTTATGGCGTGAAGGGTCTGGGTGGTTTATTTGCTGAGCCTCCGATCCAAGGTTTTGCGAATGCAATTACTTATGCCTCACCAAATTTCGGTGGCTTCAGCTTTAACGCTGGTTATGATTTAGGTCTGGGTGGCGCTAAGAAAAATGGCCATGCCGGTGAAATCGTAGGTCACTTTACTATCGGTGGTTTCTCTGCTGATGCAGGTTATGCGGCTACACAAAATGCAACTATGGGTGGCCATGGTAACGGTCATGGCAATCAGTTGAAAGCACCTACACCTGCTAAAGCTGCGGTACCTGCTGTAGGTGCTACTCCTGCTGTTGCCGCTGTTGCTGCTTCTGCTTATTCAGAAAAAATTACCTTTGCTGGCGCACGCTATAACTTTGCGAATGGCTTGAATTTGTCTGGTGCTTGGAAGCGTCAATCTGCTGATGAGCACAAGCAAGATTTCGCATTGGCCCGCGTAGGTTATGTATTCGGTAAGCAAGGTGTGTCTCTTGGTCTGCAGCGTGTATTTGAATCTAAGCTTAACGGCAAAGGTCAAGACAACAAGATTGACAATATCTCATTCCAATATGATTACAGCCTAAGCAAGCAAACTGACGCGTTTGTTCAAATTCGTCACAACAAGCTGGAAAAGAAAGGTCAAGTGGCTGGTCCATTCTGGGTTAATACTGATGGCCTAGTTAATGCTGACAACAGTACTCGTATCTTGGTTGGTACTTGGACAGCATTCTAAGCATCTGATTTTATCAGGCTTAGCGTTAAACCCTGCTTCGGCAGGGTTTTTTTATTGGCTGTCATTATTGCGTGCGGTAAATTTGGGGATGCATAAACGAATAAAGCCCCTGATTTTCATCAGGGGCTTTATTTTGAATCCTGGCGGAAGCGGTCGGATTCGAACCCACGGAGGACTTGCATCCTCGGCAGTTTTCAAGACTGCTGCCTTAAACCACTCGGCCACACTTCCTTTTGTTCTGTTCTTTGCAAAACAGACAGGAACGCATTATAGCGGAACTTTTGAGAAAGTGTAAACTAAATTGTAAAAATAATTGCCTGTGTATTATTTTGTGCGTTTATAGCTTTTCTAAGACGGTAAATTTGGCTAAGACAAAGGTGGGCGTGTGCTCTAGCGCAGGGGATAGGCGGATGCGATAGCTTTTATTCTGGGCTGTAAATTTATACTCTCTATTTTCAGTGTAAATATCATTGGGGATAATAAGGAACCGTGCAGGGTTGCTGCTTGGGCCTTCAGGCGCATAAATGCATGAGGTGCTGTGCTCGGCGAGTAAGGGGGTGAGTTCGACGATTAAAGGGGTTTGTGTCAGTGTTTCTACGCCCACGCTGACAAACCCTTTATGGCTTCGATTGAAGCGGCGCACAATGCCAATCGTAAACGGGTGGTTGCTAAGGTTTGCCAGCCCTAGCAGCTCTCCAGTTTCAAGCTGGATATCACTATGGTAATTTAAGCCAAAGCCGCTGGCGCTCTCATCCCCAAGCTCCCATTTCTCAGTGCTAACATGATCTGCGCTTGTTGCTGCTGTTTTCCCTTGCTGTGACATAAAGGGAAGGATGTTGGGGAGGCCAGTAATTACTCTGATGGATTTATTATTACTTTGTCTTTCATGTTTGCGCACGGGTGTGATGGTGTCTTTAGACCACAAATTACACAGTGTTTGAAGTAACTCTAAATTAGCTGGAGTTGATGATTCTGCGGGCACGCCAAGCAGCGAGGTGGTTTCACCTTGGCTAAGTTGTGTGATCAGTTTTTGGATTTGTGCAGTAACAGGATCAGCAGTCCAATAGCGCCAGTTTTCTCCAACCATATCCCGGCGAATACGCTTAGGTGCGCTGGTGCCAGTGAGATTGATTGCAAATAAATGCTGGTGTGGTTTGAGCTCTTTTTCTAAGACAATCTCATTGATCCATTTTTTTAGCCAGATGGCGATGAGCTCAATCTGGGCCGATTGGATTTTTTCAGGGCTAGCCAAAGACAACATCAGTGCTCGCACGTAGATCTGATAGATGCTGATATTTTCTGCCGCTATTTGTGGCTTATCAGCAAAATTACTCTGCTCTGCAAATTGATAAAGACGGTTGAGATTGCGCCAGATATGGTGGTCAATTTCTAAGTGCCGCATATAGGCATATTGTGCTTGTATCGCGTAGAGCTCCATTGCCCTCAATGTAAATTGCTCAATTTTTTGTGTGGGCACGAACTTTTTTTGGCTGCCCTGTTTAATGCAGCTTAGATAGCCTGCTGCCATTTCATGCCAAAAGCTTAAGATAGTGGGCAGCACTTGATGAGATGTGGTGCCTTCTTCAATCAGGCGGCCATGATAGATGTCCAGCAGATGGCTTTGTAATGGCTGCGCTTTTTCTTCAAGGTAAGGTATTGTTTTAAACCGCTCTGTTGCACTTATTTTGGGATTGCTATTGAGCTGTTTCAGCGCTTTTACAATTTCTATTTGTGCTTGCAAAATATCGCTTTCGGGTAGCTCTTCCATAAATATTGTGGCTGATTTCAGATTAAAAACACCCTCTTGGCTAGCTGGCTGAAAGAGAGAGTTAACAAGGCCTTTGATATCAAACATCTGCTGTTCTACCTCGGCACACAGTATGGGTTAAAGAGTTAGGTCTGTTTTTCGCGTTAAATTTACATCATTGCGTAGTCATCACCTGCTTGGCAGAAATGTGGCATGCGATCTAGTGCTAATCCAATGTAGTCCTGCTTATTTAGAGTTTTTGTATCTGCGATACACAAGTCAGTCGATATGCTAATTAGATTGTTGCTTTAATTGCGCGTGCTTTGCCGGAGCAATTAAATAGTGGATGAAATATTTTATACGCGGCCTGATCATTGGTTAATGGCCGCTATTTTACAGCGTTAGCAAGAAAAGAAGGGCATATCTTGCATCGCTTACCGATTGATAAGTGGGGGGTGTGCGAATGCTTGGTTTGAGTATAGATAAACTGTGAAAAAGTCGCTCTAGTATAGCGGTAGTGCTTTTGATGGGGTGAGGGCATTACAGGCAATTATTGCCGGTGGCTAAGTGGTTTTAGTATTGATCTTATCCTTCTGGTCGCTAGGTATGGGGATCAAGACGCTGTGCTGTGATAAAATCCCCGCCTTTGTGCCCGCGTAGTTTGCAGCTCACCACTGTCGCTGGCGCATTCGCTTATATCGCTCTTTATGATGCATTTGCACTGTAATGAGAGCAACAAGATATGTATGTTGTGTTTACAGCGATGTTCCGCCCAATAAAGCGGACAAAATATTATTTTCTTATAAAATACAAAGATGTATCTGTAGGCATAAATAAGCGGACCAAGAGATACATATTGCAGATGATGCATCTGTGCGAAAGCGAGCAAGTGTTCTTTTTTTAAAAATACAACGATGTATCAGTACAGCAATAGGGTAAACGGACCATGATTAGTACAGCTAATATTACGATGCAGTTTGGCGCAAAGCCTTTATTTGAAAAGGTTTCTGTTAAGTTTGGTGATGGTAATCGCTATGGCTTGATTGGCGCAAATGGCTGCGGTAAATCAACCTTTATGAAAATTTTGGGCGGTGATTTAGAGCCGACCGGCGGTAATGTGATGTTAGAGCCCGGCGTGCGTCTGGGTAAGCTAACACAGGATCAATTTGCGTTTGAAGACTTGCGCGTGATCGATGTGGTGATGCAAGGTCATGCAGAGTTGTGGGCGGTATTGGCTGAGCGTGATGCGATTTATGCCAATCTAGAAGCGACTGAAGACGATTATATGCGTGCGGCAGAGCTGGAAGGCAAAGTGGCGGAGTACGATGGCTACACCGCGGAAGCGCGCGCGGGTGCTTTATTGCTGGGTGCAGGCATTCCGATTGAGCAGCATTCTGGCCCGATGAGCGATGTTGCTCCAGGTTGGAAACTGCGTGTATTGCTGGCGCAAGCGCTGTTTTCAAATCCAGAAGTATTGCTGCTCGATGAGCCGACCAATAACTTGGATATCAACACAATTCGTTGGCTGGAAAACTCGCTGAATGAGCGCGATTCCACCATGATTATTATTTCGCACGATCGCCACTTCTTGAATCAAGTGTGTACGCACGTGGCCGATGTGGATTTCCGTGAAATTCGTATCTATCCGGGCACTTACGACGATTACATGATTGCTTCTACGCAAGCGCGTGAACGTTTACTGACAGATAACCAGAAAGCCAAAGAAAAAGTAGCCGAGCTGAATTCCTTTGCTGCGCGTTTCTCGGCCAATAAATCGAAGGCACGTCAGGCGACAAGTCGCTTGAAGCTGGCCGATAAGATTAAAGAAGGCATGGTCGATGTCAAACCATCTAGCCGTCAGAATCCTTATATCCGCTTTGAAGTGGAAGAAAAATCCAAACTGCATCGTCAAGCCGTTGAGCTGTCTTTAGTATCTAAGTCTTTTGATAAGCCGCTGATCCAGAATCTGGACCTGATTTTAGAAGCAGGCCAGAAGATTGCCGTCATTGGTGGTAATGGTGTGGGTAAATCCACGCTGATGAAGCTGCTGATGGATGCGATTAAGCCAGATAGCGGCAAGATTAAATGGGCAGAAAAAGCTCAGCTTGGTTATTTTGCTCAGGATCATGAAGCTGATTTTGAACAAGAAATCACCCTGTTTGATTGGATGAAGCAGTGGAGCCAGCCCGGCACCGATGATCAAGTGATTCGTAGCATCTTAGGCCGCTTGCTGTTTGGCGGTGATGATGTGAAGAAAATGGTTACCGTGCTGTCAGGGGGTGAAAAAGGCCGCATGCTGTATGGCAAGTTAATCCTTGAAACGCCGAATGTGCTGATTATGGATGAGCCAACCAACCATATGGATATGGAGTCGATTGAATCTTTGAATCTGGCTTTGGATTTATTCAAAGGCACGCTGCTGTTTGTATCGCATGACCGGATTTTTGTAAGCTCGCTGGCAACGCAAATTTTAGAGCTGAACGGTGATGGTACTTACAACTACTATGTGGGTGGCTATGAAGATTACTTGGCTAGCCGAGGCCTTGATTAAGTAAGCTTAGCTTATTTCAGTCTGCTTAGGAAATGCAAAGAAAGTTTTGAGTAAGCTTTTGTGTTAATATTGAAGGGGCGTTTATTCGCCCCTTTTTTATATGTATTTTTGCTCTTCTGGATTGATATCTCGCCATGTCTCGCACCACTCCCTTTACTGTGCCAGCTTACCCTGCCCCTGCGTGGCTGCCCGGTGGGCATGCACAAACGATCTATCCTGCAACGTTGATGTGGAAAAAAACGCCGATTTATCGCAGAGAATCCTGGATTACGCCGGATTTAGATTCCATTGTGCTTGATTGGGTAGACGGCCGGGTAGGCACGCCTTTGGTAGTGTTATTTCATGGTCTGGAAGGCAGTTCGCGCAGCCACTATGCAACCTCTTTATTTGATTATCTTTACCCTTTGGGCTGGCGAGGCGTGGTGCCGCATTTTCGCTCCTGTGGCAATGCAATTAATCGATTACCAAGGGCTTACCATGCGGGAGACTCTGCCGAAATCGATTGGGTGCTTTGCCGCATTCGTGCGCAATATCCGGATGTGCCTATTTTTGCGGTGGGCGTTTCGCTAGGCGGAAATGCTTTGCTTAAGTGGCTGGGAGAGCAGGGCGAGGCCGCTTCTGCGGTGATTAATGCTGCTGCTGCGGTATGTGCGCCGATGGATTTAACTGCAACGGGCAATGCGCTGGATCAGGGCTTTAATCGCAGGGTGTACACGCGTGAATTTTTGCGCAGCTTACGCAAGAAGACCTTTGCTAAACTAAAGCTGGTTGATAATCCTTTTCTTGATCAGGAAAGCTTACGCCGCGTCACTACATTGCGTGAGTTTGATGACTTGGTGACGGCCCCCATTCATGGCTTTAAAAGTGTCGACCACTACTGGCAAGTGGCAAGCTGCAAGCCTCATCTTGCTTCAATCCGTCTACCCAGTTTAGTGATTAATGCAAAAAATGATCCTTTTGTACCTTATGAGTCTTTGCCTTTGCAGGAGGAAGTGTCTGATCACGTTACACTAATGCAAACGCGGGAAGGAGGACATGTTGGCTTTGTCTCCGGTGCGATGCCGGGCCACTTGCAGTGGCTGCCACAAACCTTGCACCGTTTCTTTCAGTGCCACTTACCGCAGCCTCGCTAAGGGAGCTTATTTTGCCTCTGCTTTCTCCTCGTCTTTTTAAAGCTTACGATATTCGCGCTCAAACATCGCTGCTTACCGCTGAGGTGGCTCACTATATTGGTTTGGGTTTAGGTGCAGAGGCCCATCAGCGTGGCATTCAGCGCATTGCCGTTGCTCGGGACGGCCGTTTTTCCAGCCCCGCTCTGGCTGCTGCTTTGATCAACGCGCTGGTGGCAAGTGGCATTACCGTGCTTGATTTAGGCTTGGCAGCCACACCCTTGCTCTATTTTGCAGCCCGTCAGTATGCTGCAGGTTCCGGGGTAATGATTACCGGTAGCCATAATCCTGCTGACTATAATGGTATTAAAATGACATTGGCAGGCGAAACCATTGATGGTGAAGCCTTGCAGGCTTTACGGCTGCGTATTGAGGCCGATGATTTTATTGCAGGCAATGGGCAGATTCAGCCGCTTAATATTGCTGCTGATTACTATGCTGCCGTGGCAGCGATTTGCCCTTTAGCGCGGCCTTTTAAAGTGGTGGTGGATTGTGGCAATGGTGTGCCGGGGGCGTTTGCTCCTGATTTATATCGTGCCTTAGGTTGCGATGTGATTGAGTTATTTTGCCAAGTTGATGGCGCTTTTCCTAATCACCACCCCGATCCGCAGGTTGAGGCGAATCTCGCAGATTTAAAACGCGTTGTGTTAGAGCAGAATGCAGATATCGGGCTGGCATTTGATGGTGATGGGGATCGCTTAGGTGTGGTGACTCGCCATGGTGAAAGCATCCCTGGCGACCGATTACTAATGTTATTTGCCGCAGCGGCTTTAGAAAAACAGCCGGGGCATATTTTATATGATGTGAAATCGAGTGGCTTAATTGCAAATTGGGTGAAAAGCAAGGGAGGGAGTTGCGCCGCAATCCCAACAGGGCATGGGCATATGAAACGTCATTTGCATGATTCCCAAGCCTTGCTTGCAGGGGAGTTATCTGGGCATTTTGCTTTTAATGACTGGCAAGACGATGATGCCTTGTTTGCTGGGGCCCGGTTTTTAAAGCTGATGGCAGAGCAGGATTTAGAGCAAATGTTAAGCACATTGCCCCGCTCTGTTTCCACGCCTGAGTTGCAAGTGGCCTTAGAGCAAGATGGGCATCAATTGGTTGCCAAAATTGCTCAAAACGCAGTTTTTCCTCAGGCTTTGCGTATTTTTACGATCGATGGTTTACGTATTGAATATGCAGACGGCTTTGGCCTGATTCGTGCGTCAAATACCACGCCGGTCTTAACGCTGAGGATCGAGGCACAAACATCGCAGGGCTTAGCAAGGATACGCTCAGAATTAGCAGCGGCCATTGCGCCGTTGGAGTTTCCGCTGGTGGCGTAATGCGTGATGGCTTATAAGCTATCCGGCGTATTTTTTTAGAGGAATTAGGGTGGATGCTGCTGTGTGGCAGCTTGTACCATCCTAAGCGTATCGATGACGGGTTTATCAAGACTTTGCTGAATGCGGGTCTGTATTTATTTTTGGAAAAACAATGATTCCTGCTCCACACCTTATCGCTGCTCAAGTAGCAAATGCTTTACAGGAAGACATCGGCCATTGTGATTGGACTGCTATGTTGATTACGAGCGACACCCAAGGCAGTGCCACAGTGATTGCGCGGCAAAGTGCTGTGTTATGCGGGCAGGCTTGGTTTGACGAAGTATTTCGCCAGGTTGATTCACGGGTAAAAATAGAATGGCTGGCTCAGGAAGGCGAGCGTGTTGAGGCTGATCAAGCCCTGTGCCGCATCCATGGGCTGGCGCGCAGCTTATTAACGGCAGAACGGAGCGCATTAAATTTCTTACAAACTTTATCGGCAGTGGCGAGCGAAACGCGTCGTTATGTTGATATAGTGAGTCATACTTCAGCAAAAATTCATGACACACGTAAAACGCTGCCAGGCTTACGCTTGGCACAGAAATATGCCGTGACGGTGGGCGGTGGGCAGAACCAGCGTATTGGCTTATACGATGGTATTTTAATAAAAGAAAACCATATCTTAGCTGCTGGTAGTATTGCCGCAGCCTTACAAGTAGCTGTGAAATTGGCTCCGCCTGATGTTAGTATTCAGATAGAGGTAGAAACCATTCATGAGCTGGAGCAGGCTTTACATGCTGGCGCTAAGTCAGTACTGCTCGATAATATGAATTTAACTGATCTACGCGCTGCAGTGGCATTGGCGGGAAATAGTGCTGTTTTAGAGGCTTCTGGCGGCGTAGATGAGAATACTGTACGTGAAATCGCCGAAACAGGCGTTCAGCGTATTTCAATTGGTAAGCTGACTAAAGATGTGCAAGCAGTCGATTTATCAATGCGGTTTGTGTAAGTACGGAACAGCTATACCCCTCTTAACTTGTGTCAGTTTTTTTCTCTCGTACTTCTAAGGAGCTTTTCTTATGAATACCAATAGCGAAACTTTACTCGATCAATCACAAGATATTTTGCAAGAAGCTGAGCAACTTTTGCTTGAGGCGTCTCAGGCCGGTGGTAAAGATGCTGAGGCTCTGTATGCCCGGGCCGTTGAACGTTTGCGTATGGCCAAAGTTCGTTTGGTAGAAGTCGAACAAGTTGCGGTTGCCAAGGCTAAAAAAGCCGCTAAAGTCACCGACGAGTATGTGCACGATCATCCTTGGCAAGCCATTGGTGTGGCAGCAGCGGTAGGCGCGCTGGTAGGTATGTTGATCTCGCGTCGTTAATTGTGATGCCTCCGACTCCTCTTCTTGCCAGCGTGCAGCGTATTCTGGCTCAAGTAGCTGGTTTGCTTGGCACACATCTTGAATTGTTCGGTTTAGAGCTACAGGATGCTTTGCAGCGTTTTGCCGTTAATTTTATTTTAGGCGTGCTGTCTGTGGTGCTAGGGGGCTTATGTCTGGCTTTGGCTGCCGTTTTGCTGTTGATTGTTTTTTGGGATAGTCATCGGATTGCTGTTGCGCTTGGACTTATGCTGGTATACGGCGGAGCTGCAATTGGCTTTGCTGCTTACTTACGCCATCGTCTAAAACACGCCGCTGATTTGTTTCCGGCGACCTGCGGCGAGCTGGCTCGTGATCGCAAAGCCTTACTTCACGCTGAGGATGAGGCATGAAATTAGCTCGCTTCTATCGTAAACAGTTTTTGCAGCTCAAAGCCGAACAGCAGCGGCAAGCGTTGCGGCAAGAGTTGAAAGCCTTTGCCCAGCCGATTAATTTTCTGCAAGAGGGTTTAGCGATCAGCCAGCCTAAAGGCGGCTTATTAGGCTGGCTGAAATTAGCACGATTTGCGTTGCGTTCTGAAGGCTTGAAAAAGCACCTTGCGCTTGCATTGGGGGTGTTACAGATTGCCCGGTTTGTGATGAGGAAACGAGCTTAGCTTAGCCAGCTGTAGCCAAATATAAATAAGCCGAGCGATGCCCGGCTTATTTTTTTATGTAGCAAAGCTTAAGCTTAGCGCAGGCTCGCTGGTTTTTTGTGCATGGTTTATTTGCAGATGGTGGCGAAATTTAAAAAAGGCCAATTGCGTATCAAGATGATTCGCCGCATAAGTCAGCTCGCTCATCTCGCCGAGCATTTGCTCACTTCTCTGGCTGCTGGCCTGCGCATTACCCCCAATATCTCGTAATCTTTCATTGATGGCTTCGCTGAAGGCGCTTTGCTCTTCTACTGCGGCGCTGATGGTTTCCATCATTTCGTTGACCTTGCTGGCGGCCTGATTGATTTCTCCCAATGCGCTGCTAATGGTGTGGCTGTCTTGCCGGCATTCAATCACATGCGATGCCGCAGATTGCATGGCTGCAAGTGTTTCCTGAGTGCAGGCTTGCGTGTCGTCCAGAATACGGCGGATGTCTTTCGTTGAGCTTGCGGTCAGGTGGGAGAGTTTTCTGACTTCATCGGCCACTACTGCAAATCCACGACCATGCTCACCTGCTCTTGCTGCTTCAATCGCGGCATTGAGCGCGAGCAAGTTTGTTTGCCCAGCAATATCTTCGATCATGGTGGCTACATTGACGATCTGGCGTATGGCCTGGGTGAGCGCCTGCATGGTGGTTTCTATCTGATTAAAGTCATCTGTTAATGCTTCCAACTTGAGCTTTGAATCATGCCCCGCAGAATGAGCCGCTTGCACATTGACCAGTGATTGCTGACTAATGATGGCCGTGCGTACAGCTTGCACACTGATATGAGTGATTGAATCTTGCAGCAGAATGCTGCTCGAGCCGATTTCCAGCAGATGATTACTTTGCAAGCTTGCCCCCTCATGGTTGGCCTTGGCGAGCTGAGTAATATGGTTTGCTTCTTCCCGTGACAGTTGTGAGGCCTGGCGTGCTTGCTGCAGCGTGTTTTCCAGCTGATTCAGAAAGCGGTTGATTCCTTGGCCTAGCTCACCTAATTCATCCGGGGTTTCTGCAATCCGGCTGGTTAAATCGCCGGTCTCTAGTTTTGCCGTTTCTGTGGCCATTGCATGTAAGCGGCTTTTGAGCTTGCGGGCAAAATGCAGCTGGCTGAGCACAATAAAGAGGGCACTGAATAAAAGCGGTAATAGCACGGTGCGTAAGAGCTGATCGATATGAGCGCTGATGGCCTGATTTGCTGCACGTGATTGAGTTTGCAAGCTTGTTTCTAATTGATTGAGTACCGCTAAGGCGGGCTCCAAATCATTTTTATAAATTTGTTCCGGAATGCTTAAAGCATCTTGCGGGCTTTCGCTGGCAATGGTGATCGCGCTTTGAAATTGTTTTAGATAATTTTGCCAGTGTTGGCTGAGCAGGGCATCGAGCTTTTGCTGCTCAGAAGGAGCTAGGTGCGCTCTGATTACCGGGCTCTCGGTTTGTACCGTTTGTTGAGCGGTTTGCAGTTGTTGCTTGGCGGTATCGACTAGGGGGTCGAGCCTAGAAATAATCAGCATGGTGCCGCGGATATGATTTAGAGAATTGACCGCATTTTGGCTGTCGTGATGAAACTGGAAATCATGCGCAAGTGTGTTGCTCTTCCATGCCATCCAGCAGGCAAGGGAGACAAGGGCTACAACAGTCAAGCCGCTTACCCATTTTAATTGCGTGGTCATTCTCATCAGATTTCTCTAATTTAGTAGGAAGAAACCGGCGAAGAGTATGATTATTATGTTGCATGAATATGACAAAAAATGATCGTTTCAAGCATGAGTTTGCGCGCTAAAAAAAAGTTGATCATTTACTGTCTTTAGCATTTTTGAAGATTGATTATTACTTATACTTTGGTTACAGACTTACTCAGGTATCTTGGGGTATCAATCTCGTTTTTCTGCAAAATAGCGGTGTTATATGCCAGTGTTTGTAAGGCGATGCCATACAAAATAGGATTTAAATCATGCAGATTGTTTGGCATGCAAATCACATTAAAGTGCTCTGCAGAGGCAAGACCCGCATCCGATAAAATAAACAATTCACCACCTCTGGCTCTGACTTCTTGCAAATTAGCGAGTAGTTTTTCGGTTAAGCGGTTCCAGGGCAAGCAGGCGATCACGGGTAAATCTTTGTTGATTAAGGTGAGCGGCCCGTGAATTAGCTCGCCGGCAGGAAAACCATATGCGTGGATATAGGCGATTTCTTGCATCTTTAAAGCGGCTTCCTGGGCAAGCGGGTAATAAAGGTGCCGGCCTACAAAAAAGAGCTGCTTACTATCGAATATTTTGTGCGCCCATTCTTGTAATTGCTCTGTGATCATCGCAAGATCACTGGCTGCCCGTGGAAGGCGCAGCAGATCATGAATGGCAGCCGCTTCAGTGGCAGGGGGCAGATGACCACGTAGCTTGGCAAAGCAGAGCGCCAGCCGATATAAGGTCAGGAGCTGGGTGCTAAATGTTTTGGTTGAGGTGACGCCAATTTCTGGCCCCGCCGCTAAAAAGAGTTGAAAGCGGGCGAGTTGCATTAAGGTGCTGGGGGAGGCGTTTGAGATGGCCAGCGTGTGTGTATGATTCTGGCTTTGCGCGTATTTAAGCGCCGCGATCGTATCGGCGGTTTCACCGGATTGGGAAATCGCAATAATCAGCGTGTTGTGGTGCTGCACCGCATCGCGGTAGCGATATTCGCTGGCCAGCTCAACCGTGCATGGCAGGCCAGCTAAGGCTTCAAACCAATAACGGGCGATCAGTGCGGCATGATAGCTGCTGCCGCTGGCTAGCAAGGTGATGCCTTCTATATCGCAGAGAATACGAGCGGCATTGTTATCTAATAATTGAGCCAAATTGGCATCGCAGCCGCTATCGTCCAGAATATCTGCAAAAATCGCCGCCTGTTCATTGATCTCTTTCTGCATATAGTGATGAAAGCCATGCAGCTTTATTCTGGCGTGCTGAAAGTCTTCGGGCTCTCTCTGGCAAGGCTCCCCTAGCGGGTTAAGAATTGTGCACTTGCCGGGGCTAAATCTGGCGGTGTCACCTAAAGCCAGGCGAATGATTTCCGGGGCGATGCTTTGCAGCGCTTGTGGCTGATCAGAAAAGCCCGCACTGCTTTGACCTACTGAAATAAAGAGGGGGATGTGTCTGGAGGTGCAAATGATTTCATTTTCTGCAGACATCACGCCAATGGCGTAAACCCCGATGAGTTCACTGGCGGCTAAATGAACAGCTTTTAATAGATCATGCTGGCTGCGGTAATGCCAATGAATTAAATCTGCGGCAAGTTGGGCGGTGCTGGGTTTGTCGTTCAGATAGCCTAAGGTGGCCAGCTTATTTTGTAAGGCCTCACTATTCTCTATCAAGCCCCGGCAGCTCACTGTAATCGTCTCCCGGCATCTGGCAATGCTGTGCTTAACCGGCTTATCCCAATCCAAGCGAATTAAGGCTCGATGGGCGGTTTGCTCATGTAAATGCAGGTGCAGAGTCAGAATGGGGCAGGATAAAATGGGTGCTGCTGGCTGATCGGTGATTAAAGTCGCACTGCAATGGCCTTGCTCTATCAGGGCATTGAGTTGTTGGCTGATATTTTTTAGAGCATTTTCTTGAGAAACGATTCCAATCAAAGCACCCATATTCTTGCTCCAATATTTTGCTAGTCTTCTTTATTATCTAATATAAACTAGAAAATATATGACTTATTTTGTAAGAATTGAGTAGTATCGTGGGCTAGCTGTTTAAATGAGTGCTGAGCTGTGAGGTGAGTAGGCCATCAGCGGCAAACTTTCGGGCAAAGAGCGATGGGCAGGCAAGTAAGCGTGCTGCATCACTGATCTCAAAGGTGCGTGGTGACCAAGCCCCTGTTTCCCATTCCAGATAATGTTGTGAATCATTGACTAATTCTTTAGCAATGGCCGTGTGCATCAGGATGGTTTGGACAAACATTTCATCAGGTACCAAGGTCTGGCGAAAGTATTGGATGACTCCCGGGTTTTCCGCACAAAATTGAAGCAAGGCTTGGCAGGCACGGCTGGATAAACACCACCACTGAGAGCCGGAGTAAATGGTATGAATTGCGCGGGGTAGCTTGCGTTGTAATAGCCCAAGCCGGTTAAGCGGGCGTTGTATTTTTTGTAATAACTTACCTGCAAGACTGCCTTTGAGCCACTCCGGGTGATAGCTTTGATAGCGGTAGCGGATATCAAAACCGGGATCAGGCTGAGGGCGAAACTCAATAAAACCAGTGTGCTGCTGCAATTGATTAACAATGTCTTGATGGGATTTCAGCGGATAATCTTGTGCAGAGAGCAATATCAGATAATCACAATCGTCTTTCAGTGCTGCTTCAATCAGTGCCAAGCTTGCGCTTACCAGCGAAAAACCACCCCAGCGGCAAGCTTGTCTCTTAATAAAGCATGCTTCTGAAGGTGTAGCCTCTTGCATGGCGGTTAAAATATCGGTCGGTGTATTGGCATCAACATGGATATAAAGCCGGGTATTTTCTGCAAAAAGCTGTTGGCATAGGCGGCCTAATTGCGCTGGGTGAGCGTGGCATAGGATTAAATAGCCAATACGCATTCTGATTTCCATTTAATAAATGGTTTTAATTCTAACCTGAATACTTTGCAAATAAATGATGTTATGCACAAACTTTAAGCACTTTTCCAGAGTGAAAGGAAAAAAGCAGAGCCTTAGCCAAGATAGTGCACTGAATATCCAGCGCTGTATCGTGTTGACAGACTAGCCACGTTGTAAGCCAAATGGCCGCGGAGCCGGCTTTGTCTGTACTAGGCCTGGGTGAGGTGAATTAGCAGATGATTAAATGATCAGATATAGCGATTGCGGTTTTAATTAATAAGATGAAATAAATAATGTGGTAATAGTCTGTGCAACAATGCAATGAAACACAATCTAAGCCTGATCAATATTGACTGTATAGCTTCATAGGGCTAAAGTTTGCGGTTTTATTCGGGATATTTAGCGCATGCCGAAAGCAACTAAAAGCCCCGTCAGTTTTGAAGCTGGTCTTCAGGAGCTGGAAAGTTTGATTACTGAAATGGAAGCGGGCTCGCTCCCGCTGGAAACAGCATTGACGACTTATCAGCGTGGTACTGAATTACTACAATTTTGCGAAAGCCGTTTAGTGGATGCCGAGCAGCGCATTCGTGTGCTTGAAGGGGCGGAGCTCAAGCCTTTCTCTGCGGATAAAGAATAGATGACATTAGAATTTAAAAGCTGGATGCAAGACGTTCAGGCTCGTATGGAGCAGACGCTTAAAACTGTTCTACCTGCGGCAGATCATTTACCCTCACAATTACATACAGCCATGCGCTATTCAGTGCTTGATGGTGGTAAGAGAGTGCGCCCTTTATTGGCATTTGCTGCGGGCGCTGTTGTGGATGCCTCACCTGATCGTTTGCAATATGTAGGCGCTGCGGTTGAGCTGATTCACGCCTATTCGCTGGTGCACGATGATATGCCTGCAATGGATGATGATGTTTTGCGCCGTGGCAAAGCAACATGCCATATTGCTTTTGGTGAGGCTTCGGCATTATTAGCAGGCGATGCTTTGCAAACCGCTGCGTTTGACATCCTGACTTCCTGTACATTGGCAGATGAGCCTCGTGATCAGCTAAAAATGGTAAATATTCTTGCCCGTGCTTCGGGCAGCCTTGGTATGTGTGGTGGCCAGGGAGTTGATCTATATAGTGTGGGGCAAGCTTTAAGCTTGCCTGAGCTAGAGCAAATGCATGGCTTAAAAACGGGCGCACTGATTCGTGCCGCGGTGATGTTGGCTTCTTATTGCGGCGTAGCCATCAGCGATGAAGACCGGGGCAGATTAGACTACTACGCTCAATGTATTGGCCTGGCTTTTCAAGTGGTTGATGATGTGCTGGACGAAGAAGCGGATTCAGCCACTCTGGGTAAAACAGCAGGCAAAGATGCGGCGAATAATAAACCTACTTACGTCTCCTTGCTGGGGCTCGCCGCTGCAAAACAAAAAGCCGCTGAGCTAAAAGCCGAAGCGCTGGCTGCGATTGCTCCTTTTGGTGAAAAAGCCCGTGGCTTAGTGCTCTTGGCCGATTTTATTGTGGAACGCACTAACTGATGAAGAAACTCGATATGAGTTATCCCCTGCTTGATAAGGTGTCTTGTCCGCTTGAGCTTAAAAAATTGGCGCGTGCCGATTTGCCTCAGCTGGCCAATGAGCTGCGCAATTACCTGCTTGATTCCGTTAGCCAAACGGGAGGGCATTTTGCTTCTAATTTAGGCGCACTCGAGCTGACTGTTGCGTTGCATTATGTTTTTAATACGCCACACGATCGTTTAGTTTGGGATGTGGGCCACCAAAGCTATCCGCATAAAATCTTAACGGGTCGTCGTGGCCAGATGCACACCATGCGCAAGCAGCATGGTCTGGCAGGGTTTCCTAAGCGGGAAGAAAGCGAGTACGACACTTTTGGCGTGGGGCATTCAAGCACATCGATTGGTGCAGCTTTGGGTTTTGCTGAAGCGGCTAAGCTTAAGGGTGAAGATCGCCACGCCATTGCCGTGATTGGCGATGGCGCAATGACGGCAGGACAAGCATTTGAAGCTTTGAATAATGCGGGCCACCGGGATGTGAATCTGTTGGTGGTGCTGAATGACAATGAAATGTCGATCTCGCCGAATGTGGGCGCACTGACCAATTACCTGTCTAAATTGCTCTCAAGCAAGTTTTATAATGGTATTCGTAGCGCCTCTGGCCGGGTGCTGGATGTGGTGCCGCCTTTAAAAGAGCTGGCGAAAAAAGGTGAAGAACACGTTAAAGGCTTGCTCACACCGGGAACGATGTTCGAGCAGTTTGGCTTTAATTATATCGGCCCGATTGATGGCCATGATTTAGATACGCTGGTGACAACACTGGCGAATATCAAGCAGCTTAAAGGCCCGCAGTTTTTGCATGTGGTGACGCGCAAAGGCGAGGGCTATAAAAAAGCCGTTGCCGATCCGGTGAAATACCACGCCGTTACGCCGTTTGAAAAAGAAGACGGCATGCAGGGCGTGAAGGCAGCCAAAGTCAGCTACACCAAGATTTTTGGTGATTGGCTATGTGATATGGCAAAAATGGATGAGCGCTTGCTGGGCATTACGCCCGCCATGCGTGAAGGCTCTGGCCTAGTTCGCTTTGAGCAAGAATACCCACAGCGCTACTTTGATGTCGGTATTGCCGAACAACACGCGGTGACCTTTGCCGCAGGGCTAGCCTGTGAAGGCTTAAAGCCGGTGGTGGCGATTTACTCTACTTTCTTGCAGCGCGCTTATGATCAGCTGATCCATGATGTGGCATTGCAAAACTTGCCGGTGGTCTTTGCAATTGATCGCGCCGGGCAAGTGGGTGCAGATGGCCCGACCCATGCAGGCTCATTCGATATTGCGTTTTTGCGCTGTATTCCGAATATGGTGGTGTTGACGCCAGCAGACGAAAACGAATGCCGCCAGATGCTTTACACGGCTTTCTTGCATGATGGTCCAAGCGCAGTGCGTTATCCACGCGGCACAGGGCCAGGGGTTGAAGTGCAAAACACCATGACCGCTATCCCTATGGGCTGTGCTGAGGTACGTCGCCGTGGCAGCAAGATCGCCATCTTGGCGTTTGGCCCTGTGCTTAGCGCAGCTTTAGAGGCGGGTGAAGCATTAGACGCAACGGTGGTGAATATGCGTTTTGTGAAACCGATGGATAGTGCTTTGATTGCCGAATTAGCCGCCAGCCATGATTATCTGGTAACGGTTGAAGAAGGCGCAATCATGGGCGGTGCAGGCTCTGCTGTTCTGGAAAGCTTAATGGCGCAAAATACATGTAAGCCATTATTGCAGCTAGGCTTTCCTGATCGCTATGTGGAGCATGCCGATCAGCAGGTACAACTGGCTGAATGCGGTTTGGATGCCGCTGGGATTGCGGCAAGTATACGTCAGCGCTGGACGATTTAAAGACTGGATTAACGAAGAAAAACGAGGCGATGCCTCGTTTTTTTATGCGTTAGGCAATGAGCTGCTTGTCAGCTGGCATAAGAATATCTTTCACAATCTCAGATTAAGGGTCTTAGTCGGTTTACAGTGCGCATTCAGCTCGATTTAGGGGAGATAAACTTCGCTCAGGCATTAAATAACCTAAGCTGGTGAAGTGTTCCTCCCTGCGTGCTGATGATGCCTGATCCTCTTATTTCCTTATCCGAGCTACCCGAAGAAAATCCACATTACTTACGTGCGGCCACGCAAATGGGCGATCGGCGGGAGGTGGTGGCGGATCAAGATATTTTTGCTGCCAATGGCATGAAGTTATTGGCAAAAGGGGCAAAGATTAACAGCCATCAGTTTGATTTATTAGCCAAGCATAAATTATCCACCCCGCTCGATCAGGCGCTTGCTACAGAGCGGCCGGTGGATGGTGGGCAGCTGGCTTTTGAAGCAGGTAAAATTTTAGAAAAAGACCCTTTAATTGCCCGTTTGGTGACGAGAGCGGGCGATCCTTTGGCGATCAAACATCAACTGGCAGGCCTGTCTTTGCCAACGCCGATTCGCTTCAGACTAACGGTGATGCAAGATCAGCGGGCAGAGTTATTTGAGCATACGCTTCGTATTAGCATTGTGGCTTACGCTATAGCGCAGCAGCTTAAATTATCAGAAGCAGATTGTGCCGCGCTGACTTTGGGGGCGATTTGTCATGATCTGGGTGAGATGCATACTGATCCCGAGCTACTCACATCTGGCCATCAGATTACGCCTCAAGAGCGTCGTTATATTCATGTTCATCCGATTACCAGCTATGTTGTGGTGCAAGGGTTACCCCATTTTTCATCTGCTGCGGCGCAAGCCATTTTGCACCATCATGAACGCTTGGATGGCAGTGGCTATCCATATGGTTTACGTAAAGAAACGATTAATCGCCTGGCACAAATTATTGCGATTGCGGATGTATCCGATGCGGTATTGCGCCGCTTTGATTTACAGCGGCTGGATGTTTTATTTACTTTAAATCAAAGTCGTTTTGATCCTGCATCCATTCGTGCCTTACGGGATTTATTGCGTTCAGCGCCGCATGAAGCGACACCCGCTGTGATAGGCAAAGACACCTCTTTGCAATTAGCGCATATTGCCGATTTTTTGCAGGCATGGCTGGCTTTACACGCCATGCTTGAAGGGCAAATGAAAGGCGGAGCAAAAGCCGACTCGCCTTTGGGTTTTTTATTTGAGCGTATGGATAGCATTCGCTCTTTAATTTTGCAGGCAGGCTTAAACCCGGATGATGTAACAGCGATGTATTCCTTTGGCCAGGATGACCCGGAAATGCTGGCTGAATTACAAGCTATGCTCAGTGAAATGGAATGGATGTTATACGATCTTGCAAATGAAATTGATCGTCGTTCCCCCACCTTAGATGGCATCTCACAAGAAGCATTAAAGGATTTAGTTTTTCATTTGCGTGAGATCTGATCGCGCTTTATTCAGCAAGCGCGGTGTTTATATCGTTTTGATGATTGTTGTTTATCTCAATGATTTCAGTAATTAAATTGCCTAGGCTTTGTAAGGCACGATCGATTTCCGGGCTAAACGGCCAGCCACAATTAATCCGAATAAAGTGCTCAAAGCGGTTCGAGTTAGAAAACATCAGTCCCGGTGCAATTAAGATTCCTCTTTTGAGTGCTGCATCAAAAACCCGCTTAGACGATAGCTGCTCGGGTAACTCCACCCATAATGCCAGCCCACCATTGGGCACATTCAGCCGCGTACCCGCTGGAAAATAGCGGGCAATGGCCTCGGCAGTGCGTTCCCGCTGGGTTTTGAGCGTGCTGCGTAGCTTGCGTAAATGCCGATCGTAAGCGCTGGAGCCCATATATTCGGCAGCCGCAATTTGCGACCATGCCTCGTTATCGCGCGTTTGCGCGTATTTCAGCATCTCGATCCGCGCCTGCCAGCGCCCACCGCTCATCCAGCCTAAACGCATACCTGGCGCTAAAATCTTATGCAGCGATGCGCAATAAATCACATTGCCGGTTTGATCACGTGCTTTTAAGGCGCGCAGCGGAATGTCGTCGTTGATTAGCTCGCTATAGGTATCGTCTTCGATTAATGGAATCGCCTGCGCTTCGCAAAGCGCTACCAGCCGGTCTTTATGCGTCTCTGGCATGATGCTGCCCAGTGGATTTTGTAAATGCGGCACCACCACTACGGCCTTGATATTGTCGTAAGTTTGGCAAGCCAGCTCCAAGGCTTCGATAGAAATACCGGTTTGCGGGCTGGTGGGAATTTCAATGGCACGTAGGCCCAAGCTTTCCAAAACTTGCAGCAGCCCGTAAAAGGTCGGCGATTCAACCGCAATGGTGTCGCCAGGCTGAGCCACTGCTCGCAGCGCCAGATTAAGCGCCTCGATACAGCCATGAGTAATGAGCACCTCATCGGCGGACATCAACACGCCCATGCGCATTGCCCGCTTAGCCAATACAGCTCTAAATTCTGGATGGCCTTTATTGGGAACGGCGCTCACAAATAAATCGGGGTTTTGCTTTAAGGCCCGAATCGCTGCATTTTTAAGCGCTTCGCCGGGGTAAAGATCGGGTGAGCAGCGGGCTACTGAGAAATTATGCTTAATCGTCTGCTGTCTACCTCGTGCAATAAAACCAGAAACACGGGCATGAATTCCTACATATTGCGCAGGATCGATCTCTAGCCTTGGCTCTGTCACCGGCGTGATGCGCATTCTTTGGCGGACAAAATAGCCGGAGCGCGGTCTTGCCTCCAGATAGCCATCGGTTTCCAGCTGGCGGCACAATTGCAAGGCGGTAGAGAGGCTGATGCCGTGCAGGCGCATTAGCTCTCGCAGGGATGGCATGCGCTCACCCACTTTAAGCGTGCCTGCCACGATGGCGGCCAGATAGTGAGACGCCCAGCGTTGATAAAGATAATCCATAAAGCCTCCGCCTAATGAAAGGGAATCATGCAGTAACAGCGTGCTTTTACATAGATATAGATAGCGATAAACCACAGCATAACAGATGAAATAAATCGCCCTTGTTGCGTAGCAGATGCTGATTTCTTGTCGCTGTTTTTGCGCCTTGCTGCCTATTAAGATGGTTTGCATCAAAAGCGGCGGAGCAAGGTGATGGAAAAGCAAGTTTTACGCAAAGGCCAAGTAGTACGTGGCTATTTAAGGACTGGCACACAGATCTTGGTGCAGCGGGGCAAGCTGCATCTTCAATACACGCCGCATTATATGGGGGAGCTTTTACTGCCACAGACCCGAGTATTGCTTGAAGGCGAGTTTGAGTTGATAGAGGAAGCGGGCTGGGTGAGTTTGGCGGGGGACGGGGTAGAAATACACATCATTGATACATCGTCTGTGCGCCGTTGGGCTTGGAAAATCCAAGCATTATTGGCTGGATTTTAAGCTTGAACTTGTTTGTATGTTTAGATATGATGATGGTGTAAATCATCTCTTGGTTTGCCGTAAGCGTTTACGTCAATCAACGCGCTAAAGCCGCCGGATATTTCCGGTGCTTGTTTTTTGCTGCTACCCATAAGAAATTTTTTTTATGAGCGTTTTTTCCCTGATCAAGGGCTTAAGACGCATTGCTGCAAAAAGGCGCTTGTTTGTCCGGCTTATGGAGTTGCTATGAAATCATCAAATCCTTCCGCTCGTCGCCGATTGGGCTTAATTCCCGCCAGGCACGCCAATTTAGTTATGCCATTTTTACTCTCTATTTTAATGACTTGCGTTGTTTCATTGATCAGTACTTTGCGTGGTGTGGGTTTTACATCTAGGCTGTTTGATCTTTGGCCCAGCGCTTGGGGCTTATCTTGGCTGGTGGCTTTTCCTACCCTGCTCTTGGTTTTGCCTTTAGTTAAAAAGTTGACCGCTTTGCTCATTGATCAGGGCTAAGTCGAGCTAGGTGGCTTCGGATAACAGCCATTTAATCCGCGTTTTTTGATGCGCTCACAGGCCCCTCTTTTGCACAGCGGGGACCTGTGTCATAAAATTTCAGCTTATCCCCGCCCTGCGCGCACAAGCCTGTGCATGCCCTGTGGACAAGTAAGGCAAGTCTTTGCTCTGTCAGGTTTTTTTTGAGTTGCGTATTTTTTAAGCAGTCTTTGTCGTTTATCCAAGAATTTATCCAGCAAGTCCGTGGATGGCTTGTGGATAAGCAGTTTAAGTGGCTGTTTTAAAGTTGCTTTTTGTGTCTGATTAAAAAATAGGCAAATAGTCCGTGCTATAATCGCGTTTTTTTACAATCTGCCTTGCAAGTAGATCTTCTACCCGCATGCAGGCGCTTAAAGAACGGATCATCATGAAAGCCCCAGAACTTCTCCTTCCCGCTGGCACATTGGACAAAATGCGCGCCGCTTATGATTTTGGCGCAGACGCGGTTTACGCCGGTCAGCCGCGCTATTCACTGCGTGCCCGCAATAATGAATTTAAGCTTGAGCAAATTGGCCAAGGGATTATTGAGGCGCATCAGCGGGGCAAGAAATTTTTTGTAGCCAGCAATATTCTGCCGCATAACGCCAAGGTTAAAACCTACCTCGCCGATATGGAGCCGGTGATCGCCATGAAGCCCGATGCGCTGATTATGGCCGACCCTGGCCTGATTATGATGGTGCGGGAAAAATGGCCCGAGCAGGTCATCCACCTATCGGTGCAAGCCAATACCGTGAATTACGCTGGGGTGAAATTCTGGAAATCGATGGGGCTAGAGCGCGTTATTTTATCGCGCGAAATGAGCCTTGATGAAGTCGAAGAAATCCGCCAGCTTTGCCCCGATATGGAGTTGGAAGTCTTTGTGCACGGCGCCTTGTGCATTGCCTATTCTGGCCGCTGCCTTTTATCGGGCTACTTTAACCACCGCGATCCTAATCAAGGCACCTGTACCAATGCCTGTCGTTGGGATTATAAAATGAATGACACGGTGGAAGACGATGCGGGCGATGTAAAACCACAAGTGATTCAGTTTGATTTTAATAAGGCGATGGAAGAAGCCAATCAAAGCTTTGCTGCCTGTGGTGGTGCTGAGCGCCATCCTGCTGCCGATAAAACCTATCTGATTGCCGAGCAAAGCCGCCCGGATGAGCTGATGCCGATTCTGGAAGACGAGCACGGCACATACATTATGAATTCCAAAGATCTGCGCGCGGTGCAGCATATCGATCGCCTGACCAAGATCGGTGTGGATTCGCTCAAGATTGAAGGCCGCACTAAGTCGCTGTATTACGTGGCGCGTACCGCTCAGGTTTATCGCCAAGCGATTGATGATGCGGTAGCGGGGCGGCCGTTTAATCCGGCGCTGCTTGCTGATCTGGATGGCTTGGCCAACCGTGGTTACACCGATGGCTTTTATCAGCGCCATTACACCCATGAAGCGCAAAATTATCTGGATGGTCATTCCAAAGCCAAACAAAGCCAGTTTGTCGGTGAAGTGATCAGCATTAAAGAAGGCTGGGCCAAAATTGAAGTCAAAAACCGCTTTGCAGTGGGTGACCAGCTAGAAATTATTCACCCAAGCGGTAATCGCATTATTACCTTGTCCGCCATGCGCGATAAGAGCGGTAACCCTTGCACCGTTGCCGCGGGTAATGGCGTGAAGATCTCTATTCCGATGGAAGAAGGCTTTGAAAAATCGCTGATTTCGCGCTTGTTTACTGAGGCAGAAATGGCCGCTTAATTGCGGTACTTAGTAATAATAGGGGGTGGCCATGCCACCCCCTATTATTTTTGCTGAATACTACTAGCCAGTTAGCGCTAATGTGGAGATAGACCTAAGGGCAATCCTATCAACTTAAGTAAAACCTAAGGGAAAGGATGCTTTTGTAGGTTGGGTTAGCTGGTTTATTCGCCGATTTGAAGGGCGGATAAATCAGCGTAACCCAACATTTGGCGCAAAAGAATGTTGGATTACGCGATACAGCTGCTAACCCAAGTTACGAATTCACCTTAAGTTGACAGGATTGGGCCTAAGGGGGGGGATGATTCAGTACCTTTTGCAGCTTGCTTTAATGTTGCTAAGGCAAGGTCAAAATTAAAAGCCTGAATGCTTTCATTAATGATTTTAAAATGCAGTGGAAATGCGGTATGCAAAAGGCTGGCGTGGGTTTCTAGAATAGAAATCGCTTCCGAGTCCCCGTTAGCGAGCAGTTTGTAAAGTTGCTGTGTAATTTCGCTTAGCTTTTGGGGATCAATGATGGTATTAAATTTGCTCTGCAGATTGGGCAGTTTTTGTTCTAATTGCGCGATCAAAGCGTCTAAAGGCGCCGCCAGAGCATCAAGCAGTGGATCAAGTGCTTGCTGGCGCTGTCCTTGGTGAAGCGCGGATTCGAGTGTTTCCGACTGCTTTTGTAATGAGACAGCACCAATGAGCCCGGCTACAGATCGCAAGGTATGCGCAAGGCGCTCGGCCGTGGGCCAGTCTAGGTTTTCTAAAGCATGGCGTATATTGGGAATCGTATATTTTTGCTCGGCGACAAACTTGCCTAGGACGGCCAGATAAAGCGGTTTTTTATCTAGGACGTATTTTAAGCCCAAGTTTATATCCAGCCCTTCAATGCCCTTAGGTAGCTTTGCCTCATCGGAGGGCTGGGCGGAGTATATGGGCGGGCTGCTGGCCGTAATTTCTTCTGGTTTAATCCATTTAATGAGCATTTTCCAAAGTGCTTCTGGCTCAATGGGCTTAGTGATATGGTCATTCATTCCCGCCGCAAGGCAGCGCTCTCGATCGCCTTGCATGGCATTGGCGGTCATGGCCACAATGGGGAGGTGCTGAAATTCATTTAATTTGCGAATTTCCCTGCTTGCCTCCAGGCCATCCATAACCGGCATTTGCATATCCATCAGCACAATATTGTAATGAGCAGCTTGCAGCTGTTCTATGGCAAGCAGGCCGTTTTCTGCAATATCAACCAGCAGGCCTTCAGATTGTAAGAACTCACGCGCTACTTCTTGATTAATATGATTGTCTTCTACCAAGAGCACTCTGGCGCCTTGAATACGCTTTAACTGGGGAGTGAAATGGTGTTTACTACGGGCGCTAGGGTCGCTCTCTGGTTTGCCGCCTAATGCGCTGAGCACGCTGTTAAACAGCTGTGATGCATTAATCGGTTTGTTTAAAGTGTGGAAAGTAATATTGGCATCGCTGGCTTTAATCGCATCATCCTGATCAGAAGCCGAAACCAAAATAAAGGCAGGCATAGATTGTAGTGTCTGTGCTTTGATTTTTTGTGCGGTTTCTATGCCATTCATTGATGGCATTTCCCAATCTAAAAATATGATTTCATAGGGCTCGTTTTGTTTATCCGCTTGTTTAATGGCTGTAATAGCTGCTTTGCCTGATGCAACGGAGTCGGCCCTTAATTGCATATGATTAAGTTGCGTGGTTAAAACGTCACGCGCGTTCTGATGATCATCAACGACCAGAACACGTTTATTTTGAAAATGACTATTTAATAATAGTGGCTGTGTTGCTGCGGTGCTTTTGCCTAATGGCAGCGTAAACCAGAAACAGCTGCCTTTGCTAGGTTCACTTTCTACGCCAATTGTTCCGCCCATGAGCTCAACCAGCTTTTTAGAAATGGCCAGCCCAAGGCCTGTACCGCCAAATTTGCGTGTGGTGGATGTATCTGCCTGAGAGAAACTTTGAAACAGGCGGCTTATTTGCTCATGGCTCAGGCCAATGCCGCTATCTTGTACGGCGCAATAAATCACGATATCTTGCCTAGATTCTTCTTGCAGTCTAATCGTCATTTCTATTTGGCCATGAGCGGTAAACTTAACGGCATTTGAAACAAAATTAAGCAGTATTTGCCCAAGCCTTAACGGGTCTCCAAATAAATTCAGCGGAATGTTTTTATCAACATTAAAAATAAGCTCCAAGCCTTTGCTGGCGGCTTGCTCACCCATATGATTTGCAACATTATCGAGTACTTTTTCTAGTTCAAACTCTACATTTTCTACGGCCAATTTACCTGCTTCTATTTTTGAAAAATCAAGAATATCATTAATGATGCCAAGTAAATGCTGGCCAGAGCTTTGTATTTTTCTGATGTAATCACTTTGGCGTGGGTTTAATTCTGTTTTTAAAGCAAGGTAGGACATCCCCATGATGGCATTGATTGGGGTGCGGATTTCGTGGCTCATATTGGCGAGGAAATCGCTTTTACTTTGGTTTGCCGCATCAGCAGCTTGCTTGGCAATAAGAAGGCCTTGATTGATAAGAATAAGTTCTTTATTGAAGGCGTCGAGTTTTTCTTGTTGTTGTATGATTTTAAAGTCGGCTTCTATGCTTTTTTTTACTTCCCATAGTAAATCACAATACTTTTTTTGATATACCCGTGTCTTACTATCAAGTACGCAAATTGTTCCAAAGACTTCTTGCTCGCTCCAGAGCAGGGGCACGCCGAGGTAGGAAATCATATTCAGTGCTATATCGGGGTTATCTTTCCATTGCTCATTTTCTAGGGCATTGGGAATATGCAAAAGGCTGCGGCTAGCCATCACTGTTTCGCAATATAAGCCGGTATTTAAATTCGCTTTTTCTGAGTGCTCATAAGGGTTCCCTGCCGTTTCGCTGGACAGAAGCACTTCGATTTGTTCCGGTAAAACGCGCATCATTAAGCCAGCAGGCACTTCGAAAAGGTTGGCCATTACATTGATGGTGTCTTGCCATTTAGTCAAAAAACTTTCTGGTATATGGATTGGCTGATGATTCATCGATACATCCTTACTAACACGCAAACTTGAATGGGCACTGGATTGAGCTAATTAAATAAATCATTACCTGAAAATCAGCAAATAGCTAAAGCTTTGATTAACTTGCTATCTCCCTGGGTTTTAGCTGGATATCCATTGCAAGTGCTGGATGAGTTTGTCTTCTTTTCAGAAGGCGACTTAAAAAGGGCATACCAGTAGTGTACTTGAGTTATTTTCTTTCTTGATGCTTAATTAATTATTTTTATTATTGGGGTTTTTATGTATTGGTTTTATGATGATTTAGATAAAGCCAGCTTGATTTTCCATGATTTATTAGAAGAAATAGTATGGCTTTAGCAACTTATCTTTGTAGATTTGAACGCCAAGGTGCATCAGGTAGGTACTTAAGCTAGGTGAATGTTGCTTAATGATGAGCAGCATCCGTGAATGGAACTACAGCAGAAGCAACGATTACACCTTTGCATTGATTTGCGCTGCTTAATTGGGGGGATTACGTACCCAGCAGCTTGGGCTATGGTCATCAACCATGCCGCTGGCTTGCATAAAGGCGTAGCAAATGGTTGGGCCGATAAATTTAAAACCTCGTTTTTTTAAGGCTTTGCTCATGGCGGTGGATTCGGCGCTTAAAGCAGGGGTGTCGCTGAGTAATGGCCAGTGGTTGCGTATGGTTTTACCATTTACAAATGACCATAAATAATCGCTAAAGCGGCCTTCTTCCTGTTGTAGCTTGAGGTAGGCGGCGGCATTGCTGATAAAGGCGGCGACTTTAGCCCGGTTGCGCACAATACCGCTATCGCTTAATAGCTGGACTATTTTTTCTGCATCGTAAGCGGCCATTTTTTGTGCATCAAAGCCGTCAAAGACTTGGCGGTAGTGGGCGCGTTTTTTTAATATGGTAATCCAAGAAAGGCCTGCTTGTGCGCCCTCCAGACACAACAGCTCAAAGAGCGCCTGATCATCATAGAGGGGCTGCCCCCATTCCTGATCATGATAGTTTTGGTAAAGCGGGTCATTACTGCACCAGCCGCAACGGGTTAAATGACTTGTGGACATCTTGGCTTTTATCCCCCAAAAGATGGTGTTGATCTGTGGATAAGCTGTTAGCTTGTTTTGTAACTTGATGAATTTTATATGAAAAATAGCTCTGCTTATTTTTTGTGCATTGCTACTTAACGGTCATTATTTTGTAAAGAAATCAGTGTAGAGGGCTGGATTACTCAAGGCTGCAGCGTGATATTCAGGGTTTTTCCTATGCTGTTATTCCACTCTGTAATGCAGTCTGCACCGCAACGCTCTGCCCAGCGTTTAAGGACCACTTGTTTAACCGTTTTGGCCAGCCGTGCTTCATCATTACTCGCAGGCTGGACCAGAACCATTGATCCTTGCTCAGCCAGCGTGCAGTTTTTTCCGGTATTGCAAGCCAGCCCCAATGTGGTTTGAGTTTCTGCAGCTTGCCAAAGATTGTCGGCTAGCTGATTAATACCCGCTTCAATGATTTTTTGATCGCGGACATCAATTTTAGCCCAAGACGCTTGGTTTACTCCCAGCATCACCATACTCCAACCCAGTGGCAGATTATAAATATGCGTTGCCACTTGGTAAAAACGCGCGCTATGGGCTGCTAAGGCCGAGGTGATGAGGCAATCGAGTTGCTTGGCTTTCATTTTGTTGTAAACCTGATCAAAAGGAATACTGAGCGTGATGGCGCCGTAAGCTTCGATCAGATCACTGGTCGTGCGCATGCTGACTCTTACTTTTTTCCCCTTGAGCCCCTCTAGGTTTTTAATCGGGCCATTACACATCAGAAGCTGTGCGGAGTAAGGCCACATGGCGAGTACTTTAATGCTTTGTTTTTGCTCAAAATAGCGCTCAAGCACGGGCTTATAGCTTTCGACGACGCGCCGCTCCATGGCTAAATTCATGGTGAGCCCGGCTAGATCAACTGCTTCGGCACGCGGGTCTTGCTCAGAAATATACGATAGGATCGTTGTGCCAAAATCAGTCATTCCCAGCTTCATCAGGCGTAATACTTCGCTGCCCTTTAAGCCTACATCATTAAAAGCACTCAGATTGACCTTGATTCTGCCCTCGCTGAGCCTAGGGAGCTGCTCGGTCCAGAATGGTTTTTCGTAGTCTTTAAACTGACTGAGCATGCTCCATGAGCCAATCGCTTTTAATGGCTCAGGTGCAAGTTCTTCTTCGGCATAGAGCGGGCTGCTGAGCAGTAGCATGATACAAAACATACGCCACATGGCTTTGTCCTTAGCGATGCAAAAGAGGGGCCGCTGCACATTGGCTGTAATCATGCACGTGAGGGCTGCGCGGAGGCTGGTTGGCTGCTTGCAGCGGTATCAGGTTTTCATCGCCTAGAAGCTGCTGGCAGGCGAGTAAAGCCGAATCTAAAGCCCCCACAATCCAGGTGTGGTGGACGCTGAGGTGCTCTCCGGCAAAGTAGATATTTTGCTCTGGCTGGCGGGCGCTATTAAAGAGTTGGCGGAATTGCCCGGGGTAAAACATGGCATCGCCCGTCGCCCATTCAGATGGCCAAGCGACATCAAAAGACTCAATAAATTGCTCATGAATATCGACGCTGCTTTGATAAAGCGTTTGTAAGTCTCTGAGCGCCAGACGTACACGTTCTTCTGGAGTTTGTGGCAGCCAGTTATAGGCATCGGTCATCCATGAATAGAGCAGCAACACGCCTGCTCCTGAGTCACCCAGCCCGTAGGAGGGATAAACGCACCAGCGCATTGGCAGATCACTGGTGGATTGGCCGCCCATTGCCGCTTGCGGAAGTTGTTCCCAGAAACGGCTTTTAAAGCGCAGGCCGATTTTATACAGAGGCTCAAAATGCATGGTGCGTATGGCTTGCATTTTAGTGGGCGACCATTGCGGAGTAGAGATCATCCTTAGTGCGGCAGGTGGCAGGGCCAGAATCACACTATCAAAAGTATCAAATTCGCCAAGCTCGCCATAATGAATTGCAACACGGCCATCTTGAAGGTTTTCAATTTGCTTCACGGGTGAATTCATCGAAATCGATTCAGTGCCAATTAAAGTTGCGCAAGCATTGGGCAATCTGTCCATACCATTGGCAATCGTCATCCATTGTGCGCCGGAGAAATCCATACTTTCGATGACTAGCTCGGTAAAGCTGCTTTGGAATTGGTTAGAAGCCGAATTCATGACCTCTACATAATTCACTTTCTCCATACTCCAGCCCGCAATTTCGGTGAGGTAGGTGTAGAGCGAGTAATTGTCATACTGAACAATTTTGGCAAAACCTAGGTCGAAATTAATTTCCAATAAATCAAAAAAGGGTTGCAGTACTTCATCAAGCAGTTGCGAGGCTGTTTTATTGCGATCTTCCGGTGCCAGATTAAAGCCAAGCGCTTCAGGGTGTTGATTGGCGTAATCTAGCGTCATGGTGGCTCCGCCAAAGGCACGTTTCCCATTGACATACACTAAATTGCCGCTTGGATCGTATAAATTGTATGGAATTAAATCAATTGTTAAGGAAGGCGGCAGCTGTTCATTCAGGTAGCTAATCAGATCAAATACGGGCTGCTGCTCAGGGGTTTGGGGCAGGCGCATGGCACCGGCTTCAAAATATTGATTCGCTTCTTCATTAAAGCGGTGCGTATAAACTCGTCCACCCAAGCGTTCCGGATGCGCTTCAAACAGGCGGCAATCGATGCCTTGGCTTTTAAGAATCAAGGCTGAGTAAAGCCCCGCCATGCCTGCGCCCACAATACCTACGCGTTTATTGGATGAAGGCGGGTTTTTTTGAGCAGGCTGCAAAGGGGTGCGCGCTTTAAGCCATGCTTCATAAGCTGCACGTAATGAGGCTTTATTGGAGGGGACACTGGCAAACATATGCGATGAGCTAGACATGACAGACTCCAGAAAAGGATTGCACATAAACTACCTTCATAGCGTATTTTTTTATGATTTTAAGATCATAAATTAAATTTAGGTGTAAGGTTTTGGAAATTTAAGTGAATGTTTCTATTGGGTAGATTAATATTCACTGCAAGGCAGTAGACATTTTCTGGAAAACTGCGCTTATGATTTTTTGTAGTTGGAGTGAGGGGGAATGCAGATACAAGAAGGCTTATTTAGAAAGTCAATTGCGCTACGCTTACGTTTAGCTTTTGGCGTAGTGGCGGCCACCACCCTGCTTGCTTCGGGTGCTGCACTGTGGGCATTTCACTCTGTAGATAGCACCTACTCTATTGTTTCAAAACAAAGCTTTCCCGCTGCGATTGCATCGGCACGGTTAGAGGCCAGTAGCTTAGAGTTCTCATCTGCCTTGGCTAGTCTTGCCAATGCTCAGAATACACAAACAAGAGACAGCGCCTTATCCAGAGTGAAATTAGCTTTAGCTGATTTGCCCAAGCAAATTGATGCTTTGGTGATGAGCCGCCCTCATGATGCGGAAAAACTATCCGAGCTGGTGGTGGAGTTATCCAAGAATGTGCCGGGTACCGATCATTTAGTCAGCCAGCAATTATTATTAGATCAACGAAAAAATAGTATTTTGCAACAGGTGGGAGACGCTCAGCAGCGTTTTTTGCAAGCGATAGATCCTGTGTTAATGGCCAAGAATGCCGAGCTGCTTTCCGCTACTCGCCGTGCGTCAGTTTCAGCCGGTGCTTCCGTTCATTCCTTGATTGATAATGAATTTTCAGAGTTGAATGCCCTGCAGCAGGCAAGGGCTGATGCCTTTCGTCTGGCCGCCATTGGCGGTGAGCAGGGGGAGCCTGCCTTACGTAAAAGGGGAGCGAATTTACTTGCTGGTATTCAAATGCATCTGCTTAAAGCCGATTCGCTGGCGCAGGAGGCCGGGAAAAAATTAGCGCAGAGCCTGCCTGGCCCTTTGGCCCATTCTGGGCAAGAGGTTAGCCGGGCTGTTTCATTATTTGATGAGGTGATGCTGCCGCTCATTAATCAGATCACATTAAAAATGATTTCACGCAGTGATCAAATTACGCTGGATTCAACGAATGCCGTGGTTGTGCTCGTGGCAGAGCAGGTGGCGTCTTTAAGTGCAGTGCAGCATTTTAGGGGCGATGTGGTGCTATTGGCGAGCTTAATTGCTCAGGCTGCTAACGCACAAAGTGCAATGCGTTTGGAAGAGACCAGAGCATCATTTACGCAAACCAAAGCAAAGGCTAAACAAACGTTGGCTGAGCTGAATCATGGGGAGGATTTTAAACAGCTGAGGTATGAATTAAACCAGATGATTAATCTGGCAGAAACAGATGAGGGTATTTTTGCTATTAGTTCAAAAAGAATAAAATTAAATAATAAATTACAAACGTTAATCATAAGAAATCAAGATGCAACACAGTTATTGCATAATCAGGCCGAGTTGACCGAGCAAGCGCTGAAAAACGAGTTAAATGATGAAATGCTGCTATTGTCTCAGCGTTTAAAGAAAAGTACTTGGTTGCTGGCTGGATTAACGCTGTTTAGTTTACTGATCTCATTTGGTATTGGCTCTGTTTATATTGGCAGAAGGATTAGCTCCAGATTGGTTGTTTTATCTGAAAATATGCACAGCATTGCTAAAGGTCGCTTTGATGTGGATATTAATGTGAGTGGCAGAGATGAAATTTCTATCATGGCGCAAAGTTTGCTGGTGTTTCGTGATGCCAGCATCTTACTCAGAACACAATCTGAAGAGTTGATTATTTCTCGCGATCAGGCTGAGGCGGCCGTCCAAGTTAAAGGTGATTTTCTGGCGAATATGAGCCATGAAATCAGAACGCCTCTAACGGCTATTCTTGGATATACACATTTAATTTTAGAAACGCCATTGGCAAACAGACAGAGAGATTATTTATCTAAAGTTCAATCCTCTGCCAATTTACTGTTAGGTGTTATTAATGATATCTTAGATATTTCTAAAATTGAAGCCGGCAAACTGGAGCTTGAAGAATCTGATTTTGATTTGTATTTGCTACTTGAAAACTTATCTGGTGTTGCTGCGATTCAGGCAGAAAATAAAAATTTAGCATTGATTTATAGTATCAGTATCAATGCACCACAATGGTTAAAAGGCGATCCTTTAAGACTTGGGCAGATTCTGCTTAATTTAATTAATAATGCGATTAAATTTACCGAAAAAGGAGAGGTTGAATTGGCGGTGTCTTGCCAGGATATAGGTAATGATAGTGTTGAATGTGAGTTTAGTATTCATGATACGGGGATTGGTATCAGTGAAACAATACTAGAGCGTTTATTTAGTCCTTTTACACAGGCTGATTCTTCAACAACCCGCCGCTTTGGCGGCTCAGGGCTTGGTTTGGCGATTAGCCAGCAATTAGCATATATTATGGGCGGAGGCATTACTGTGCTCAGCCAGCCTGATCAAGGCTCGGTATTTAAATTTAAGCTATGTTTGCATAAGAGTAATCATCAGGGCATGAGTATTGCCCAATATAAAGGACGCCGTGTTTTAATTGCGGAGCCCCATACCGCCACCCGGATTCAATTGTGCATGTATTTAGATAAAATGGGCATGCAGGTCAGTGATGTATGCTCTGCTCAAGATGCTATGCGATGTATGAAAAATAATGAGCAACCCTTTGATTTACTGATTATGGATGCCTCTTTATTGAGCAATACTCCCGCTGAAACTGTGCAGGAAATATGGGGGCTTCGTGATGAAATGGCGATTATTTTACTCACTACCATATTAAGCCACGATAGTGTGATTAGCCGCTGGGGTGCGCGGGCTTTTGTTTATTCCTTAAGTAAACCGATTATTGCACATTTATTGTACGAAACTATTGTGAGCAGTCTGGAGCTCAATAGCAGCTCGATGAGCAAAGCCATTGCTTATGCCGAGGCGAAAGAAGAGCCTTTACGCGGCATGAAAATCTTACTGGCAGAAGACACACCGCTTTTAAGTGAAATGAGTGTATCGCTATTGAGTGCTTTAGGCGCCAGTGTGGATGCGGTGGCTAATGGCAGGGAGGTGGTTGATTTTATTTTAAATAAGAAAAAAAACTATGATGTAATTTTAATGGACGTCCAAATGCCTGAAATGGATGGCATGGAGGCCACTCGATTGATTCGGGTTCAATTAACGGCTGCTGATTTGCCGATTATTGCTTTAACAGCGCATGCGATGGAAGCAGAGCGCCGCCGTTGTCTGGAAGTGGGAATGAATGATCATTTGGCAAAACCCATTAATCCACAACATTTACTTAAAGTTTTATTGCGTTGGACGAGCACTGTGGTGAATGAATCAACTCTTTTATTGAAAAAAGAAACAGAGAATCCTTCTTTGCCAGAGCTGCCGGGCTTAGGTTTAGATAAGGCACTAGAGCGCTTGGGGAGCTTGGCTTTGCTGAAGCGCATGTTGCCTCGCTTGGGCGATCAGTATGCAGATTCATCTGATCGTTTACGCCAATTGTTGCAACAAGGAGAGTTGTTTGAGGCAGAGCGACTGGCTCACTCATTAAAAGGTGTTGCGGGTACTTTAGAGGCTTTCACGGTTTATCAGATTGCTCAAAAACTAGAAGACCAGCTCCATAACGGTAAAACACAGATTGATGTTTTGTTGATTGAGCTAGATGTGGCTTTGGAAGAAGTGATTGGCAGCATTGATATTTGGTTAAGTGCTCAAAGCTCGTCTGTTGTACCTTCCCAAGAGGCGTGCCAATTATCCGGGGATCGTGTGCAGGAGCTTGACGAGTTGTTGCGGCTTAGAAGCTTACGCGCCAGAAAATGCTTTATACAGCTACAGTCTGGTCTGGCCACTTTGGATAAGAAAAAAGCGATGCAAATCGGTCTTGCCCTCGATCAGCTGGATTATCAAAGTGCAAGAGAGGCTTTACAGTCTTTTGATATCAATCGAGACTTAATCTGAAACATGCCATATTCATGTATTATCTATTTTGAGTAAGCAGCGTATCCACTTTGATTATCCGCCTTTCAGACTGTAGTAAAGTTGTTTTATGTATTGGAGCTTGTCTTGATTCACCAGCCTATTATTCTTGTTGTTGATGATGAACCAAATAATATTGAAATGCTGGCGGGCATGCTGGATGATCAGTACGAGCTTAGATTTGCCGTGAGTGCTCAAGAGGCATTAACTGCAATTAAAGAAATGCCTAAGCCCGATCTGATTTTATTAGATGTGATGTTGCCAGATATGAATGGCTATGCTATTTGCGAACGAATCAAAGAAGACCCTGCCACCGCCGATATTCCCATTATTTTTGTCACCTCATTAGGTGATCCTGAGCAAGAAGAAAAAGGCTTTGCCGTAGGTGGTGCTGATTATATTGTGAAGCCTTGCCGCGCATTGAGTATTAAAGCGCGAATTCGCAATCAGCTTGAAATGAAACGCACCCGAGAATTGCTGCACCGGCTTGCGATTACCGATGGATTAACCAGCCTTGCAAATCGCCGCCATTTTGATGAAGCATTAAAGCAAGAAATGCAGCGCTTACAAAGGCAAGGCGGGCAACTTTCTCTTGTGTTGATTGATGTGGATTTTTTTAAGCGTTTTAATGACTATTATGGCCACCCTGCAGGCGATGAGTGTTTAAGGCGTATTGCAGCGGTGATTGCAACCGAATTGCGGCGCCCGGCAGATTTAACCGCCAGAATTGGTGGTGAGGAATTTGCCTGTTTACTGCCAGAAACAAGCCTTGCCGGGGCTTATATTGTGGCTGAACGTATTCGGCAAACGGTGCTTTCTTTAAAAATGCCTCATCAGAGCTCGACTATTTCTGATTATGTAACGGTGAGTGTAGGCGTGGCTACATCCAGTGGCACAGAGGCGGCGCATCTTTATCAGCGGGCAGATATTCAGCTTTATATTGCTAAAACATCAGGCCGTAATTGCGTAGTGCAGGATGTGGCGCTGGTATAGCGATTGTTTTATGTCATAAAAAACGCGATCAGTATGAAATGATCGCGTTTTTTATTATCTGGTAAGCGCTGCTAGGAGCGGAGCAATGACAATACTTGCTGTGGTGCCGCATTGGCTTGTGCAAGGGCAGCGGTATTAGCCTGAGCACGTATTTGTTGCTGCACCAGACTGGCCGTTGCGGCGGCATAATCAGTGTCTGCAACCCGGCTTTTTGCAGCGGATAAATTTTCTGAACGATTTTGTAAATTATTGGCACCGGCGGTGAGCCGATTACTGACGGCTCCGTAATCGGATCGTGCGCTGGAAACCGAAGCTAAATCGTTATCGAGCCTTGATAAAGCTTGCCCTGCAGCCGCGGGGCTGGATAAATCAATCTGGCCAGTGCCGCTATTGAGCTTAGTGAGATCGGGTCTGGATACAGCAAGCTGATCCCCTGCATTTGCCCCTGCCTGAAAATTTAAATTACCCTGCCCTTGCAATAAAGGCGTGCCGTTAAAACTGGTGTTTTGCACAATATCGGCATTGGCTAAAGACAGCTGATTAGATTCTTCCTGAATGGCTGCTCTGTCGGTGGTGCTCAGTGTGCTATTGCCTGCCGTGATGGTGAGCTCGCGAATGCGCTGAGTATTGTCTTGGATGGTGCTTAATGCGCCATCGGCCACCTGGGTGAGGGAAATACCGTCATTTAGATTGGATCTGGCCTGATTACTGCCTGCAATTTGCGCCGCAAATTGCTCAATCAGCACGGTGCTGGCCGGATCGGTCTGGCTGCTGCGTTTGGCAGAAGAAAGCTCACTGAGCGTATTGCTCTGCGCTTTTTGCGTACCGCTCAAGATATTCTGTGCATTGAGCGATGGTAAGTTAGTCGCAATTCCCACAGCCATGATATTTACTCCTGCATAAGTCCTACTAAACCATACTCTGCTTCATCCTCCCCTTCAATGGGGATGCGTTCTAGCACAGACCTGCGGTTACTCGGTGGCTAAATCAGCTGGGTTTGCGTTGCCTCAGTTTGTGGTACTACACGCTATGGCAATATGGCAAATAGCATTTTTGAGGATATTTATTGTGATTGCTCTAGAGTTTTTGGTGGTGATTGCTGCGATCTTACTCGGTGCCAGAATCTCTGGGATTGGCTTAGGGGTAATGGGCGGTTTGGGATTGGCCATTTTGGTATTTATTTTTGGATTGCAGCCTACAACTGCGCCGATTGATGTGATGTTGATGATCATTGCCGTGATTACAACCGCAGGTTGTTTGCAAGCGGCAGGGGGAATGGATTTTTTAGTACGTATTGCTGAAAAATTGTTGCGCCGGGACCCCAAGCGAATCACTTTTTATGCGCCTTTGGTGACTTACTGTTTTACGCTTTTTTCAGGTACAGGCCATGTCGCTTATGCCGTGTTGCCGGTGATTGCTGAAGTTGCGCATGAATCGGGTGTTCGCCCCGAGCGGCCTTTATCCATTGCGGTGATTGCATCCCAAGCGGCGATTACGGCCAGCCCGATTTCTGCGGCCACGGTGGCGCTGCTTTCATTGCTTTCCCCCGCTGGGATTCATTTAGGCGATATTTTACAGGTTGCTATTCCCGCTACTCTTTTGGGGACGATGGCAGGGGCGTTAGCGGCCAGCCGCCAAGGCTGTGAGTTGAAGCTGGATCCTGTGTATCGGGCCAGATTAGAGCGTGGGGAAATTCAGGCGCTCCACGCCGAGGAGCGTTTGGCTTTGCCTAAAGAAGCCAGCCGTTCGGTATGGTTATTTTTGCTAGCAGTCTTTTCTGTGGTGATGCTGGGTACCTTTCCATCACTGCGGCCTGAGTGGTTGGTGGCAGGTAAAAGCGTGCAGTTGAATATGGCGCAAGCGATTGAAATTGTGATGTTGTCGGCAGCCGCTTTAATTTTACTCTTTTGTAAAGTAAAGCCTGATGAGGTGATTAAAGGCTCGGTGTTTAGGGCAGGTTCTGCTGCGGTGATTGGCATCTTTGGCGTGGCTTGGATGGGGGATACCTTTATTCAGGCCAATATGGCGCTGTTTTCTGGCTCGCTTAAAGACATCGTTACCGCCCAACCTTGGTTGTTTTCTATTGCCTTATTTGGCATGTCGATTTTATTGTATTCACAGGCTGCAACCATTCGTGCTTTGCTTCCTTTGGGGATTGCCTTGGGGATTCCCGCTCCTGCTTTAATCGCGATGTTTCCCAGTGTAAATGGCTATTTCTTTATTCCTAATTACCCTACGGTGATCGCTGCCATTAATTTTGATCGCACCGGTACGACTCACATTGGCAAATATTTACTGAACCATAGTTTTATGTTGCCGGGGCTAGTCTGCTCGGTGGTTTCCGTGGGGTCTGGCTTCGCTCTTTCGCATATCCTCTTGTAATATAAAGAAAAATTACCCTTTGGCTTGGGTAATCCTTCCTACTCATTGATTAGAAAAATCATTGATGATGTGGCTATGGATGCTCAAATCGAAAGCTTATCAGCAGATTGGAGTGCGCGTAATCAGCTTGATGCCGCGCATAATAAGCAGCAGTCGCTGCAAAGGGCTGCTGCGCATAATGAAAGAGTCTCGTTTACAGGGGTGATGAATACTGCGGCGCAGAAAGCGGATGCCTTTTTGTCGCAGGATCAGTTACAGCACAGCATGGTAGCTCATAAAGATCTGGGTACGCAGCTTTTGCTCTCACAAATGCTGATGGCTTCGGCGCTTTATTGGCCCCAGCTGGCCATGACAGCCGCTAAGCAGGATACGGGTTCTTCGGCGCGGCCTCCGCCACGGATTGAAAATGCACTGGCAAGTTATCGGGCCATTTCTTCTGTGACCCGGATGGAATCAGGAGCAGGATTGGCAGCCACAGCTTAGTGGCTGCTTTTTTGTCTTTTTAGCGATCCTGATGATAAAACGGCTTCAGCTTAAAGTTGAGGGAGCAAAATCTCCAACCACAGAGAACATAAAGTTTCACAGAGAAAAGCAACGATATAATGTTTTTCTCTATCGGATCGAGGCCCTCGTTTTGCTCTGTGGTTCAGGTTTAGCTCTCTGTCAGGTCTCGGCCAATCCGCTTAGGGTTTGGTTTTTAAAGCAGCGAGTGCCGCAGCCATCGCCCCCTGTGCCTCTGGCTGACGTTCAACGATTTTTCTATCCCTGGGTGTCATGCTTTGTTTAGCTGTTTCGCCACTGGGTGCGGCGCTATCTGTTAAGCGCATGGTCAGTGCAATGCGTTTTCTGGCCACATCAATTTCCACCACTTTTACTTTCACTACATCTCCCGTTTTAACCACTTCTCGCGGATCTTTAATAAAGCGATTCGCCAGTGCCGAGATATGGACCAAGCCATCCTGATGCACGCCAATATCAATAAACGCGCCAAAGTTGGTTACATTGGTTACGACACCTTCTAGCACCATATCTAGTTTTAAATCTTGAATCCTTTCTACACCCTCAAGAAAACTGGCGGTTTTAAATTCTGGGCGAGGATCGCGGCCGGGCTTTTCTAGCTCGGCCAGAATATCTTTAATGGTGGGCACACCAAATTGCGCGTCAACTAGTTCGGCGGGATTCAGGCTTTTGAGCAGGGCGCTATCGCCAATAATCTGGCCGATATTTTTGCCGACTTTAGCGATGATTTTTTCTACCAGCGGATAAGCCTCGGGGTGGACGGCAGAAGCGTCAAGCGGGTTTTTACCCGCCATCACGCGCAAAAATCCTGCGGCTAGCTCAAAGCTTTTATCGCCGATACGGGGTACTTTTAGCAGCGCTTTACGTTCGCTAAATGCGCCGTGCTGATCGCGGTAGGCCACAATATTCGCTGCCATTGTGGAGCTAAGCCCAGATACGCGGGTTAAAAGCGGCACAGATGCCGAATTCACATCTACACCCACGGCATTCACGCAGTCTTCGATTACGGTATCGAGCATGCGTGCCAGCTCGTTTTGGTTTACATCGTGCTGGTACTGGCCTACACCAATCGCTTTTGGATCGATTTTAACTAATTCTGCCAGTGGATCTTGTAAGCGGCGGGCGATGGATACCGCACCGCGCAGGCTAACATCCAGCTCAGGAAATTCTTTTGCGGCAAACTCGGAGGCGGAATAAACCGATGCGCCTGCTTCGGAAACCACCAGCTTTTGCATTGCCAGCTCAGGCATTAGCTTAATCAGCTCGATGGCCAGCTTATCGGTTTCACGGCTGGCCGTGCCATTGCCGATGGAGATCAGCTCTACACCGTGTTTTTTGGATAAGGCAGCAAGTGTTGCCAGCGATTCATTCCATGCTTTGCGCGGCTCGTGCGGATAAATAGTACTGGTATCCAGCAGCTTGCCAGTGCGATCGACCACGGCCACTTTTACGCCGGTGCGCAGGCCAGGATCAAGGCCAAGGGTGACTTTAGGGCCTGCCGGTGCGGCCAAGAGCAGATCTTTCATATTGCTGGCGAATACTTTAATTGCCTCGATGTCGGCCTGCTCACGCAGCTGACTTAACAGCTCTGATTCCAAGCTTAAAAAGATCTTGGTACGCCAGCTTTGCCTTACCGTATCACTCAGCCATTTGTCCGCTGGGCGATCTTGGTTTTTGACACCAAAGCGCTCTGCAATACGCATTTCGCACACATTCGGTGGGCTATTACGCATTTTCTCGTTTGCGAGGCTAGCGGCGAGCTCTTCTGGTAAGAGAATAGAGAGATTCAGAATGCCTTCATTTCTGCCGCGCAAAATCGCCAGAATACGGTGCGAGGGCATGGCGGATATTTTTTCGTGGTAATCAAAATAGTCTGCAAATTTAGCGCCCTCAGTTTCTTTACCCGCAATCACCGCCGTCTTGCTGCTGGCATTGCCTTGCAAAAAGCTGCGTAGTTTGGTAATCAGCTCAGCGTCTTCGCTAAAGGTCTCAATTAAAATTGCACGTGCGCCATCGAGTGCGGCTTTGCTGTCCTTCACATCGGCGTCTGCCTTAATAAAGGCGCTGGCAGCTTGTTCAGGATCTAATTGCGGATTAGCGAGCAGTTGTTCGGCCAGCGGTGCAAGGCCTGCTTCTCTGGCAATTTGCGCCTTGGTGCGGCGTTTTTGTTTAAACGGCAGGTAAAGGTCTTCTAGGCGCTGCTTATTATCGGCGCTCAGTATTTGTATTTTTAGCTCCGTATTTAGCTTGCCTTGCTCGGTGATGCTATTGATCACGCTGATGCGCCGCTCTTCCAATTCACGTAAATAGCCAAGGCGTACTTCCAGATTTCGCAGCTGGGTGTCATCTAGGCCGCCGGTGACTTCTTTACGGTAACGGGAAATAAACGGCACGGTGGCACCATCGTCTAGCAAAGTAACGGCAGCAATCACTTGGGCTTCGCGGCAGGCGATTTCGGTGGCAATACGTTGGTGAATTGAAGGTAGCATGGGGCAGGTTCTACAAAAGCGAGAAGAGCTGCATTTTACGGCTTTTAAAGTACTTGTGTACGTGTGGCATTTTTACAGCAAATTTAAGGGGTTATTGGTTAATTTTATTGCGTGTTTCATCTGTTATTTTTTGAAAATCTCCGCTGGATTTAAGCTTTTTTAGACCGCTATTAAAACGCGCGATGAGTTCTTTTCCACGGGGGTGTTTGTTCCAAATGACGACATGCATGGGGGCAATCCAAAATGCTTTTTTTTGCCAAGTGACTTGCTCACGTTTTTCTGCGGAGAAGTTTTGTTGTAATAAATATTGCCCAACTTCAATATCGATAGGAAAAAGATCTATATGCCCCGCAATCAGTTTTCTAAACCCAGTCAGATCATCTGCGGCAGCATCCGTTTTTAAAATTTTTTGTTTTTCAAGTTGAGAAAATTCATCTGAATAGTAATTGCCAAGGGTAATGCCAATGCGAGAGTCTTTTAAATCACTGAGTTTCTTCCATGGCCGTTTTGAATTCACTCTTTCAAAGAAAACCATATTGGCAGAAAGCACCGGATCGGTATAAAGCAAATTTTTCTGTCTTTCGGCAGAAATAGCCCAGCCAAAGCTGCCGTCTAAGACGCCTTTGCGTGCGACTTCCAAGGTGCGGTTATTGGGATAAAACTCAAAAGTGACTTGTACATTTTCACGCGCAAATGCTTCAAAAACCAGCCTTGAAAAAATACCGTAATCTGCTAGGCCCTTGCCCATATACGGAGCCCACTCCTGATTGGATAGGCGGATTTTAATCGAATCATTTGCGCCATAGCTAAGTGGCAAGCTTAATAGGCTAATAGCTAAAATAGTGTGTATAAAATTGCAATTCATTTTTTATCTTCATAAAACGTCTGTTTACTATTAATAATAAACAGGCTTTAGACTGCTTTATTGACGTACAGGGGCAGATGTCAGGCCAACAAATTCCGGATGGTCAGTAATAATTCCTTGTAAGGGGAATTCATGGCAAATAAGGTGTTCTTGTTCAGTTTGTGCACCATAAACATAATTATTAAAGCCTTGTGCAAAGCTTTGATTTAAAAGATCCAGATCAAGCACTTCATAATCCCAGATCAGTGTGCGTAAATGCCGGTGTGGCATTGCAGATAAAATGAGCTCATTTAATTGGGCTGGGCGGTGAGCAATTAAAAAACCACAATCAATATGTAGTTCTTTTTCGACATGTAAAGCAACTTCATGATGGAAGGAGCTGACGAGCAGTTGTTGCTGATGGATATGGTTTTTAAGAATCGCCAAGCAGTTAGGTAAAACGGATGGGGTTTTTATTTCAATATTCCAATAAGCATCAGGAAAAGCGTCCAGCGCTTCGGATAAAGTTGGGACGATATACCCTGATAAATGGGATAATTCACTGCGGCTTAATGTAGCAACAGCAATGCCATTGGGGGCGTTTCTGTCGTGATATAAAACGGCTTCTCCGTCTGCAGATAGGCGAACATCCGTCTCTATTCCTGTAAACCCGGCCGTTAAGCTTAAAGCAAAAGCCGCAAGGGTGTTCTCTGGGGCTGTGCGGTGTAAACCGCGATGTGCAAGTCGCAACATAGAATCGGTTACACTCTTGAAAAAAATGAATACCTCAATTTTAGGATGCGATGCATGCTTCGTGCTAGAAGTTTTCTGGGTAAATCTGTATTTATTATGCTGCTTGGAGCCAGCTGCTTTTCTCAACAGGCATTCTCGGTAGAGCGGCCTCGAATTGGTTTGGTATTAGGTGGTGGCGGAGCGCGTGGTTTGTCGCATATCGGCGTGCTCAAAGTACTTGAAGAGGCAAGAGTGCCGATTGATTGTGTGGTGGGGACCAGCATAGGGTCTTTGGTTGCGGGGGCTTACGCGGCAGGGCGAACACCTGAAGAGCTGGCGCGCAGGGCGACTGATGCTAATTGGGATGATTTATTAAGCTCTAACTTGCCACGCCAATTGAGTGCTGTTCGAAAAAAACAAGATGATAAGCTTAATTTGGTGGGTATTGAGCTGGGTATACGGGATAGTGGTGAAGTGGCTTTGCCTTCGGCTGCGATCAGTACCCAGAAAATTGAATTATTCTTACGTGAAATGACTTTTGGTGGAACGACTCCCTCATTTGATGCCTTGAGTATTCCCTATCGTGCAGTGGCCACTGATATTGAAACAGGCGAAATGGTGGTGCTGAAAGATGGTGATATTGTGAGTGCGATGCGCGCCAGCATGGCTGTGCCCGGGCTGTTTCCAGCGGTTTCACGGGGCTCTCGTTTGCTGGTGGATGGGGGCTTGGCTCGTAATATGCCGATTGATGTGGCTCGCTCATTATGTGCCGATGTCATTATTGCTGTTGATGTGGGCGCTCAGCCACTCATTAGAAATCAAATTAATAGCATTTTAAGTACGGCGGATCAATATACGCGTTTAATGGTTGCCCAAAATGTAAAGCCACAATTAGATAGTTTAAAGCCTTCAGATGTTTTGATTACGCCTAATTTAGGCACTTTAAATTCTGCAGATTTTAAGCGTGGTAAAGATTTTATTGTTAAAGGTGAAGAAGCCGCGACGCTGAGTTTATATCAGCTTAATAAATATTCTTTATCTGAAGAAGAATACGCGGCTTGGCAGAAGAAAAAATCAGCCAATAAGCTGATTCCTCAGCCAGTGCAAACGGTGGAAGTCATGTCGATGCGCAATGTAAATGCTAATGTATTGAAAGAAGCATTAGATGTGCAGATTGGCAATCCTTTAGATGGTGATCATTTTCATAAGCGCTTGGCGGAGGTTTACGCACGTGGGGATTTTTCGCAGCTGGATTATGAGCTGACCGATCATGATGGATTGCAAAAATTAACCTTGTTTCCAATTGAAAAAGATTGGGGGCCTAATTACCTTTCTTTTGGTCTGGGAATGGGCACTGATTTTGAAGGAAATAATCCCTATTCTTTAACTGCGATGTATCGCCGCACATGGATTAATTCCCTAGGGGCAGAGTGGAAAAGCTCGCTTAGAGTGGGAGACACGATGTCTTTCCAATCTGAGTTTTATCAGCCTTTGCAATTAGACGGTTATGCTTTTATTGCGCCTTCATTCAGATATAAATCAAGCCCGATTTCTATCTGGGATGCAGGTGAAAATCTAGCGCAGTATCGCTATACGCAAACTCGTTTTGGTTTAGATCTTGGATCAAGCCTGACGCGGTTTGGCGAGGTGAGGTTGGGGGTTTCATATCAACATTATGATGCTACCAAACAAATTGGCGATTCAATTTACTTGGATAACGCAGATGGGGATTATGGCGTTGGTTTTAAATTGTATTATGATCAACTCGATCATCTTTATTTTCCGGGTAAGGGCGACTTGGTTAATTTAAGTGCTTACTATGCATTAAAAGGGCAGGGTGATTTTAGTAACTATGCGCGTTTTGGTTTAGAGGCTCAGCATGCGTTTGATATTAATGGTGTGAAAGGGAATATCGCTGTAAAGGGGCATTATAGTTATAAAGAAGCCCCTTTCTTGCCGGACTTTCAGTCTTTCGGTGGCTTTTTAAATATGTCTAGCTATCGGAAAAATGAGTTATTGGGTGAAAATTCAATTTATATGAAAGCTCAGGTTTACTCACCAGTGACTTTGCTGGGCCTAAGTGTAGGCGGCAGTTATTTGGGCGCTGCAATCGAAGCGGGTCGTATGTTTAATGTACTGGATAAAGAACAAGAAGGTTGGCATTCTTCCCTGACTGGTTTCTGGGCTGCTGATACTTATCTGGGGCCATTCTATCTGGGGGCCGCTTACGGTGATAACAAGAAATTGCGTTATTATTTGATGCTGGGCAATCAGTTTTAATCAGTAAAAACACTTTTTTTCCTTAGGAGATCGCGATGTTAAAACAGAGCTTATTGGGTGGTGTATTGGCGCTTGTGCTTGCAACTGCTGCCCATGCGGGGCCACAGCAAGAAAAAATGGCTGCATGTAACAAAGATGCTGGCACTCAGTCTTTGAAGGGCGATGCACGTAAAGCGTTTATGAGTACTTGCCTTAAAGCGGCACCCGCCTCGGCTCCTGCTGCGATGACTCAGCAAGATAAAATGAAGCAATGTAATAAAGATGCCACAGGTAAAAAAGGTGATGAGCGTAAAGCGTTTATGAGCAGCTGCCTGAAAAAGTAATCTTTAAAGCCACCCAGGCGCGGTTTCGGGTGGCTTGAAATGCCTCTCATCATCCCCATCTTCTTTGATTAAGCAAGGTTTGATCTGACTTCTGCCTTGCCCATTTTGCCTCTGTTATATTTACCTATTGCCTCAAGTTGATAATGACTTTCCTCGATCGCCTCTTTCGCAAGACCACCGGAACATCTGCCATGCCCTCTCACGACCTCTTACTTGCTGCGCTTGCTAAAGAAATTGATGTTCATACCGGGCGCGATTTTGTTTCGGCTAAATGCATTAAAAACTTAAAGTTTGAGCAAGCCGCCGTTAGTTTGGATATCGAGTTGGGCTATCCTGCTAACAGTCAGTTTGCGGCAATCGCCAGGCAAATAGAGCTGGCCTTATTGGCGGTAGAGGGAGTGGCATCGGTTCAGGTTAACGTATCCAGCCATATTGTGGCTCATGCAGCGCAGCGCGGTTTGCCACTGCAAAAAGGCATTAAGAATATTATTGCTGTGGCTAGTGGTAAAGGCGGTGTGGGTAAATCGACGACCGCAGTGAATTTGGCGCTGGCTTTAGCGGCAGAAGGCGCCAACGTAGGTTTACTGGATGCCGATATCTATGGTCCGTCGCAGCCCACCATGATGGGGGTTGCCGATCAGAAGCCCGAGGCGGTAGAAAACAAATATATATTGCCGATTGAAAATCATGGCATTAAAACGATGTCGATCGGGTTTTTAATTGATACCGAGCAGCCCATGGTTTGGCGCGGCCCGATGGTTACGCAAGCATTAACTCAATTGCTGAATGAAACCCTATGGGGGGATTTGGATTATCTGGTGATTGATTTACCACCGGGTACGGGTGATATTCAGCTGACTTTAAGCCAGAAAGTGCCAGTGACCGGCGCGGTGATCGTGACTACACCACAAGATATTGCCTTACTCGATGCTCGCAAGGGGATCAAAATGTTTGAGAAAGTGGGCGTGCCCATTTTGGGTTTGGTCGAAAATATGAGCATGCATATTTGCAGCAACTGCGGCCATGCCGAGCCTATTTTTGGTGAGGGTGGCGGGGCAAGAATGGGCGCTGATTACGGTATTGATTTGCTAGGCCAATTACCACTTGATTTATCGATTCGTTTAAATGCAGATGCAGGCAAGCCTTCGGTTGTTGCCGATCCTGATAGCAAAATCGCCGAGCTATATAAAGGGATTGCCCGCAAAGTAGCAGTAAAAATCGCCGCTAAATCACAGGATTTCTCTAATAAATTTCCAAAGATTGTGATTCAGAAAAACACTTAATATTTAATTTTAATCAGCGCAATAAAAAGCCCGAGGCAATCTCGGGCTTTTTATTGCGCTGATTAAACTAACCGGCACGTAATCTGCTGGTTGATGTTGTTTCAATCCACTTGCGTACTCTTTGTGCATCCCCAATGCGAGTGTATTTGCCACTTGAATCAAGCAAAACAATGACGACGGGTGTGCCATTAATGGTGGCTTGCATTACCAAGCAGCGGCCGGCTTCATTAATAAAGCCTGTTTTAGACACGCCGATATTCCAATTCACCTCTTTTACCAGCGGGTTGGTATTGTGAAATGCCATGCTCCTGCCCGATTGATTGGAGATAAAGCTGTATTCACTGCTGGTGGTGAAATCATGGATTTCAGGATAGCGGTGTGCGGCTTTTACCATTAAAGCAAGCTCACGCGGCGTAGAAATATTATTAGGTGTGAGGCCGGTTGAATCGTAAAAACGGCTGTTACGCATACCTAAAGATTGCGCTTTTTCATTCATTTTACGAATAAAAGTAGCTTGCCCCGCAGGGAAGGTGCGGGCAAGAGCAGCAGCCGCACGATTTTCTGAAGCCATGAGTGCTAAAAGCAGCAGTTCGCCACGGGTGAGTGTTGTGCCAATGGTAAGGCGTGAACTGGTATTTTTGAGCGTATCAACATCGGCTTGGCTAATGGTGAGTAGCTCATTTAATGGCAGTTGCGCATCAAGCGTCACCATTGCGGTCATTAATTTGGTAATGGATGCAATAGGGGTGAGCGAATCAGCATTTTTTTCATACATGATTTCGCCATTTTGCTCATTAAGTACCAAGACGCCAACAGATTGCACTCCCGGATTATCGAGCGTGCTAGACATGGCCAGAGCGCGTGAAACAGATACGTCTTTACGGGCATTGGCAATGGCACGGCTGGTAATTTGCTTGTTACTCGATTTTGCAACAGCTTTACTGACTACTTTGCTTTTTTTTGCGGTCTTGGAGGTTTTTGTAGTAGTCGTGGCCTTTGATGTTTTTGCTTTAGAAACAGCGGCCGTTGATTTTTTAGCTGACGATTTAGTGACCGTTTTATGGTCAGTATTTGCCGCCGCAATGGCTGGCGCCGTTAGGCCCAGCGCTGCAACCAGAGTGCAGCAGGAGAAAATGCGGTACAGCATGAGATAAAGACTCCGAGGCTAGGGATGGCCGATTTATGTTCACAGCATCCTTCATAATTGTATTTTTATTTTACGCAAGGATTTTTAAAATGTCATGTTAAATCAAATAGTACGGTACGATTTGCTAGAAATAAGATTAGAATATTTTTTCGTGTTTTTGTTTTTCAGACGCTAGTTTGTTGTTGCAGTGCAGCAATAACTTGCTAGAATGGTGTTCCTTTCGAGTTGCTTTCGGAGAAAACCGATGTTTAATAACAAATCAATGGATGAATTTTTCCAGCAGCTTACGGATACTAACCAGAAGCTGATGCAAAGCTGGGTTAATCTTTCGAAATCCGGTGAGCCTGTAGCAGATCTTGCGCCTATGCATCAGATGATGACGGGCTTAACGCAAAGTAATCCTTTTTTGGCACAACATAGCGATTTTTATAAGCAGCAGCTCGATTTATGGCTGGGGCTGATCGGTGCTAAAGAGAAAGCACCTGTGGCAGTACCAGAGAAAGGGGATCGCCGCTTTAATGCGCCAGAGTGGGAACAGCCCTTGTTTGATTACATCAAGCAAAATTATTTGGTGACCTCTCGCTGGCTGTTGCAAATGGTGGATCAAGCCCATACCGATGATGCTTCCCGTGAAAAAATGAGCTTTTTTACGCGTCAGTATGTCGATGCCATGAGTCCTGCAAATTTTGCTTTTACCAATCCTGAAGTGATGAAACTGGCTTTAGAAAGTAAAGGGGAAAGTCTGCAGGAAGGCATGAAAAAGTTAATGGAGGATATGCAGAAAGGCACTATCACCATGACTGATGAATCTCAATTTGAAGTCGGCAAAAATTTGGGGATCAGCCCCGGACAAGTCGTTTTTGAAAATGAGCTCTTCCAATTACTGCAATACACCCCTTCTACCGCCAAAGTTTATTCCCGTCCCTTACTGATTGTGCCGCCATGTGTGAATAAATTCTACATCATGGATCTGCAGCCGGATAATTCCCTCGTCGCTTATGCCGTTAGCCAAGGTTTTAAAACCTTTCTGGTGTCTTGGAAATCAGTGACGCCAGAAATGGGCCACTTAGAGTGGGATGATTACGTTGAAAACGGCGTCATTACCGCTTGCGATGTGGTACGCAAAATTGGCAAGGCCGAAAAAATCAATGTGCTGTCTTTCTGCGTTGGGGGTGAGCTGGTTTCTACCGCTATGCCGGTGATGCAAGCGCGTGGTCTGGATTGGATTGAGTCAGTTACTTTAATGACGGTGATGATTGATCACACCGAGCCGGGTGATATTAAGCACTTTATTGATTGGAATCTGATCCGTAAACGCGAAGCACTCTTGAGCGAAGGCGGCGTGATTGGTGGTAAAGAATTAGCCCGCACGTTCTCTGCATTACGCTCAAATGATTTGATCTGGAATTACGTAGTTAATAATTATCTAAAGGGTAAAACACCAGCACCGTTTGATTTACTCTATTGGAATAATGATTCGGCCAATCTGGCTTTGCCGATGCATACCTTCTTTCTGCGCAATATGTATCTAGAAAACAATCTCACCAAGCCTAATTCATTTAGTCTTTGTGGCGTGCCAATTGATTTAACGACCATCACTACACCAACGTATATCTTTGCAGCGCGCGAAGATCATATTGTGCCTTGGCAATCTGCCTATTTAAGCACACGAATTTTTAAAGGTCCGCTGCGCTATGTGCTTGGGGCTTCCGGCCATATCGCGGGTGCGATTAATCCGGTAAAAGCCAACAAACGCAATTACTGGGTAAATGAAGATTTATCAGGTGATTCTGAAGCATGGCTCAATGGTGCGGAATCTCGCCCGGGTAGCTGGTGGCAAGATTGGAGCCAATGGTTAATCCCATTATCGGGAGAGGAGATTGCTGCGCCTAAAGCGCATGGCAATGCCGCTTTTAAACCGATCGAACCTGCTCCGGGGCGCTATGTGAAAGAGCGCTTAGATTAATGAATAAACATGGTTATGTTGCCTCATCCCTTAGTTTAGCCTTGTTGGGGTATTTGTTTGGCATAATCTGATTGTTTTGTCTGAGTTGTAGCCAGCGACAGGCCTGAAGCTTTGTCGATAAACAAATCGTTGCTTAATCCGCTGGTTTGGGGGCCCCAAATCAGCTTTTTAAAAGGGAAATACCGCATGACTGAGATCGTGATTGTTGCTGCTGGTCGCACTGCTCTGGGTAATTTTGGTGGTGGTCTTGCAAAAGTGCCTGCTGCAGAGTTGGGTGCAACCGTGATTCGTGGCTTGCTGGCTAAAACCGGCGTGGCAGCAGACCAAATCAGCGAAGTGATTTTAGGTAATGTTTTAACTGCAGGCCTAGGCCAAAACCCTGCGCGCCAAGCTTTGCGCCGTGCGGGTCTGCCAGATGCCATCCCTGCATTAACAATTAATCAAGTTTGCGGTTCGGGCCTGAAAGCGGTTGCTTTGGGTATGCAAGCTATTCTATCTGGTGAAAGCGAGATTGTTATTGCGGGCGGTCAAGAAAACATGTCGGCTTCGGCGCATATTTTACCTGGTAGCCGCGATGGTTTCCGTATGGGTAATACGGCGCTGGTTGATACCATGGTCTACGACGGTTTAACCGACGCTTATAACAATTACCATATGGGCGTTACCGCTGAAAATATCGCCAAAAAATATGGCATTACCCGTGAAGAGCAAGATGCTATGGCGCTGTCATCGCAAATGAAAGCGGCGGCTGCACAAGAATCTGGCCGTTTTGCAGAAGAAATTTTCCCGGTTGTGATTCCGCAAAAGAAAGGCGATCCAATCGTGTTTGATAAAGATGAATTTATCAAACCTAGTACCACAGCAGAATCTCTGGCCAAATTACGCGCGGCTTTTGATAAAGAAGGCACAGTTACAGCGGGTAATGCCTCGGGTATTAATGATGGCGCTGCTGCAGTAATGCTGATGAGCGCTGCTAAAGCCAAAGAGCTGGGGTTAACTCCGCTGGCTACTATTCGCGCGGCAGCTTCTGCCGGTGTAGATCCAACCATTATGGGTATGGGCCCAGTGCCTGCCACACAACGTGTATTGGCGCGTTTGGGTTGGAGCATTGATGATCTTGACCTGATTGAAGGCAATGAAGCTTTTGCCGCTCAAGCGATTGGTGTGAGCCGTGAATTAAAATGGGATCTAAATAAAGTAAACGTCAATGGCGGTGCAATTGCCTTAGGCCATCCGATTGGCGCATCAGGTTGCCGTATTCTGGTGACCTTACTGCATGAAATGCAACGCCGCGATGCTAAAAAAGGCTTAGCCACATTGTGCATTGGTGGCGGTATGGGTGTGGCCTTGGCGGTAGAGCGTTCTTAATTTTTTGTTTTAAATAGTAAAGCCTAAGCCCTCGATTTATTTGAGGGCTTTTTTCCTAGGGTTTTACATAATGGGCCAAATTGTAGAATGGCCGTATGTTGTATTCATGGCATCTCTAAATATGCAGAATAAGCGGGTCTTTTGTCTATAAATAAGAATGGTGGCTGTTTCAATACATGCTTTATAAATAATTATCCCATAATCTTAAAGGAAAGCACCCGTGCCGATGAATAGTGTTAAATTGGACTCTAGCTTGGATTCCCCTAATCCAGATCATTGGGAAGTTGCCGCAATTGCTTTGGCTTTGCAAGAGGGCTTTGACTGGCACTATCGTTTATTCAGAGAATCGAGTCGTAAAGCCAAAGCTCATTTTGTTTATGGTGATTTTCATGCCCAGCGTGCAGAAGTGCGTGATCGGATTGCTTTTTATGATTTGCGGGTGATAGAAACAGCAGATAGGCTAAAGCAAGATTTTAATGCCGATAGCTTGCCGGATGCGACTTGGTCCAAAGTAAAGCTCTATTTTATTGGTTTATTGATTAATCATAAACAACCCGAGCTAGCTGAAACTTTTTTTAACTCAGTATGCTGCCGTATTTTGCACCGTACTTATTTTCATAATGATTTTATTTTTTATCGCCCAGCGGTATCTACTGAATATATAGAATCAGAGCCACCCATTTATCGCAGCTATTACCCGATTCAAACGGGGCTTAATGCCACGCTTGCGAATATGTTTACAGATTTTAATTTAGAGCTGCCCTTTGTTGATTTAGAGCGCGATGTACATCGCCTTTTGCGTGCCCTACATAAATTCTTAGGGCGCTGGCCAGAGTTTGCACTCAATACCCAGATTCAAGTATTAGCTTCCCCTTTTTATCGCAATAAAGCAGTTTATATTATTGGCAAAGCGATTCATGAAGACTTAGAAATTCCTTTTGCCTTGCCACTTTGCCGGGATGCAGAAGGTAAATTATTTTTAGATGCTGCGCTGTTCGAGCCTTGGCAAATCAGCCACCTCTTCTCATTATCTCGTGCTTATTTCTTAGTGGATATGGAAGTACCATCAGCCTATGTGCGCTATTTACAAAAATTAATGCCAGATAAATCGCGGGCCGAGCTTTATACCATGCTGGGTTTGGGTAAGCAGGGTAAAACCATGTTTTACCGCGAGTTATTTCATCATCTACGCCATTCCACTGATTCCTTTGTGTTTGCACCGGGTACTAAGGGTATGGTGATGATTGTATTTACCCTGCCATCATTTCCTTTTGTATTTAAAATTATTAAAGATGTGATTGCTCCGCCTAAAGAAGTAGACCGCACGATTGTAAAAGCAAAATATTTATTGGTGAAACAGCATGACCGAGTGGGGCGCATGGCTGATTCATTGGAATTCTCTGACGTGGCTTTGCCCAGAGAGCGTTTTAATGAAGAATTATTAGAAGAAATACGTAAATTAGCACCATCTATTCTGGAAGAAAGCGAAGACAAAATCATCCTGCGCCATCTCTATATTGAAAGACGCATGATTCCACTTAATATCTTTATAGAAAAACGCCATGATGAAGAAATAGCGAGTGTCATCGAAGATTACGGTAATGCGCTACGTGAATTGGCGATTGCCAATATTTTCCCTGGCGATATGCTGTTTAAGAATTTTGGTGTAACCCGTGAAGGCCGTGTGGTTTTCTATGATTATGATGAAATTGAATATATGACCGATTGTGATTTCCGCCGTATTCCGCCGCCGCCTGCCCCAGAGTTTGAAATGAGTAGCGACACATGGTTTAGCGGTAATCCGAATGAAGTATATCCGGAAGAATTCGGCACTTTTCTGCTTGGCCGCCCAGATGTAAAAAAAATATTTATGCAACATCATGCTGATTTACTGACTGTGCGTTTTTGGCAGCATGCCAAGGATAGAATCAAGCAGGGTTTTATTGAAGATTTTTATCCTTATCCGCAAACCGAGCGATTTGCAAAGCGCTATCCTGATTGAGCTGAAGCTAGGGATTAAACTTGATTAAATAAAAAGCCAGTAGAGCAGAGATTGCTCTACTGGCTTTTTTATCTTCGCTTACTTTACTTCCAGTAATTCAACATCAAATACTAGTGGCGCATTAGGTGGAATCACATTTCCTGCGCCACGTGCACCGTAGGCTAGCTCCGCAGGAATAATCAGCGTACGCTTGCCGCCAATTTTCATGCCAGCCACACCCGCATCCCAGCCTTTAATGACGCGTTTTGCACCGAGCGGAAAGCTAAAAGGGCTTTTTCCAACCGAGCTATCAAATGGCGTGCCGTGATTTTTATCAGCCTTGGCATCAAATAACCAACCGCTGTAATGCACGGTGACAGTGCTGCCTGCAATCGCTTCTTTACCACTACCGGTTTTAATATCGATCATTTCTAGCTTGCTTGGCGCCGCAGATAGCTTGGCTGGGGCCGTTTCTGCCCGGGCGAGCTGGCCCATACTGGCAAAACAAAGTGCAATTGCAAATAAGCGGGTTTTCATAGTGTTAGGTCTCCTTACCGTTTGTCGACTATAGCACGTACAAATGTCTTCCGATCTCTCTTCCTAGCTTAACAAGGGCTGGGTGATTTTTATCCTTAATTCGGCAATAGGTAAGCATTAATAAAGAGGCAAGTAATCATTTATCGCTTAATCTAAAATCTATTTGTAGGTTTGATAAGACGGCTTGTTAGCTAACCCGATATATTCCAGCATTTGTTGTGCCTTTGTGTAAGAGTAAGTAAATTACTGTATTCATGGTCATACTAATAAGGCTAGGTCTGTTGACGTTTCACATTTGCAACCATAAAAAGGCACATGCCATGGCAATAACGTTTTTTGTAATTCCGTTTTAATTTGTCGTATCGGAATGCCCCCGCTCGGTAATGTTTTAGTCGCGCAAAGGCATTCTCGACCCAGCATCTTTATAATCTGGTCATTTAATTAACTTGAATACTGATTGCGTGGAGTGGCTTTAGCCACGAATGGCGTTAAGGCGCTAAGCATTCGCCGCTAAGCGCCCCTAAGAAAAGTACTCAAACGCAATAGGCTGGCTGAATCGTTATTAGCGCATCAGCCATCCCTATCAACGTTTAGTTAGATCTTCAAATATCTTACTCAAGCGTTTCACCGATACCGGATACGGTGTTTTCAGCTCTTGAGCAAATAGCCCAACGCGTAGCTCTTCTATCATCCAGCGAAATGGGGCGAGTGGCGTGGTGTCTCTGCCTTCTTTTTCCCATTTCAGCATTTCGGCTTCCCAACGCTTATATAGCTCGTTGATTTCTGCACCGCGCTGGCCATCTCTTTGTGGGTTGGCGACGCGTTTTTCGGCGCGGATGCGCATGGCTTTTACATAGATGGGCAGGCGTGGCAATTGCTCCCAAGGTGTTTTGTGCAAAAAGCCTTTAAATACCAGTTGGCCGAGTAATTCTGTCATGGCACTGGCAAAGGGCGATGGTTTGGCGAGGAGTTTGTTCAGCGTCACGTATTCATTGGTCAGCTCGGCCAAGATACGCATCACTGCATCACGCACCGAGGGCAGGCGTACTTTGGCGCGGGATTTCTGGCCGTCGAATTCTTTAGGCTTACGTGGCGCATCGTCTTCGCCAATAAAGGCGCGATCGCAAATGCAGGCCACGATGTCTTCCATTAGCTCGTCACCATTGCATACGCCGCGCAATTGCAAAGCCAGCGGGTTAAAGGTCGGCAGCGATTTAGGCAGCTGTTTTACATGGTCTTTTAGCTCAAACTTCAGCAGGCAAATCACCCCGTCCCGATGTGCTGCAGCAGCGGCGTATTCGGTATCAAACAGGCGAATCGCCACGGCGGCGTCTTCTGGCACAAGGCCCGGGAAGCCGGTAATTGAGCGGCCTTGGCGCTTAAAATTGATCTTGGCCGGCAGATCGCCGAAGTCCCATTTTATAATGCCGGTTTTTTCGATACTGACGCTGTCGTCCGCCGCATCGCGGAAGGTCATTTGTGCGGCTTCGCCTAGCTGGGCGCGTAGCGCGATTAAGTCGCGGCCTTGCGCCAGCTCTTGGCCTGCGTCGTCCACAATTCTGAAATTCATTTGCAGGTGTGGCGGCAGATCCTTAGAGTTGAACTCATCGCTCGGCACAATCAGCCCCGCACCACGGCCCACGGCTTGCGCCAGTTGCGGTAGCAGCGGCTCGGTTCTTGAGGCTTTATCCAGTGCGATCAGCATTTTGGTGGCGAATTCTGGCACCGGCACGCAAATACGGCGGATGGATTTTGGTAGCGATTTAATCAGCAGGGTGATTTTTTCGCGAATCATGCCCGGCACTAGCCAGTCAAAAATAGCGTGATTGACGCGATTTAATAGATGTAGCGGCAGGGTGATGGTTACCCCATCGAGCGGATGGCTAGGCTCAAAACGATAAGTGAGCGGCAGTTTAGCGTCGTTCAGGCGGAAAAATTCAGGGAATTGCTCTTCCGTGACCGCATCTGCACCGTGCTGCATTAAATCGTCACGACTGAGGAACAGGTGCTGGGCATTGTCTTTTTCGATCAGCTTACGCCATGCTTCAAAGCCAGCGCCATTCACAATATCGGCTGGAATCTTGGCGTCAAAAAACGCAAATAGTGCGTCATCATCCACCAGCACATCCTGACGGCGGGCTTTGTGTTCTAAATCCTGTACATCCAGAATCAGCGCTTGATTGTGCTCAAAGAATTTGGCGCGGCTATTGTAATTAAAGTTGACCAAGGCTTCGCGGATAAAAATGGCGCGCGAGGCCACCGGATCAATTTTGCCAAAATGCACGCGGCGTTTGGGCACAATCGGCAGGCCATACAGAGTAACGCGCTCGCTAGCGTTGACTTGCGCCGAGGTTTTTTCCCAGTGCGGGTCAAAATAATGGCGATTAACAAGATGGGCGGCGATGCGCTCCACCCATTCTGGCTCGATGGCAGCCACGCAGCGGCCGTAGATCTTGGTGGTTTCAACCACCTCGGCGGCGATAATCCACTTTGGCCGTGCTTTTTTCAGGCCCGAGCCGGGGAAAATATTAAATTTAATCCCGCGTGCGCCAAGGTATTCGTCATTTTCTGGCTGCTTAAAGCCAATATTGCCAAGCAAACCGGTCATCAGTGCTTTTAAAATTTGCTCAGGCGTGCCGGGTGCTGTCTTTATATCATTCAGCTGTAAATCCATATCCTGACAAATTTCGGCCAGCTGGCGGTGTAAATCTCGCCATTCGCGTAAGCGCAGATAGGATAAAAAGTGCTCGTGGCAGAGGTTAATTAGCTGACGATTGCTGGTTTTATTATCCAGCGCCTCGTTAAAGAATTCCCACATGCGCAAGAAAGACAGGAAGTCGGATTTATCATCCACAAACTTAGCTTGTGCGCGGGCAGCGGCTTCTTTGGCGTCGAAAGGGCGCTCACGCGGGTCTTGCGCCGATAGCGCCGAGGCAATAATCAGAATCTCGGCCAAGCAATGCTCATCACGCCCAGCCAGTAGCATACGGCCTATGCGTGGGTCGACTGGCAGGCGGGCAAGTTGCTTACCAATGGGCGTAAGTTGATCTTCAATATCGACCGCGCCTAGTTCACGCAGCTGCTGATAGCCGTCGCTAACCAAGCGGCTGGATGGCGCTTCTAAGAAAGGAAAGTTGTCGATATGGCCCAGCTTTAACGCAGCCATACGCAAGATGACCGCTGCTAAAGACGAGCGAACGATTTCTGGATCGGTAAACTCGGAGCGGTTATTAAAATCGGCTTCATCATAAAGACGTACGCAAATACCGGAAGCCACCCGGCCACAACGGCCAGAGCGCTGGCGGGCCGAGGCTTGGGAGATTTTCTCTACCAGTAATTGTTCGACCTTGGCGCGTGGCGAATAGCGTTTAATCCGCGCATGGCCAGAATCAACCACATAGCGAATGCCCGGCACGGTGAGCGAGGTTTCGGCGACGTTGGTGGCCAGAATAATGCGCCGACCCGTGCTGGTGGAGCGGAAAATCCGCTGCTGATCTTCGTTCGACAGGCGTGCAAATAGCGGCAGAATTTCGGCGTCTCTTAGCTTGGCTTTGCGTAGCTCTTCGGCGGTTTCACGAATCTCGCGCTCGCCAGGCAAAAACACCAGCACATCGCCGCTGCCATCGGTACGCCACAAGCCTTCAATGGCTTGCACGATGGCTTCTTCCATTTCCAGCTCTTGATCGTCTTCATCAATGGCATGTAAAGGCTGATAACGAACTTCCACTGGGAAGGTGCGGCCAGAGACTTCCATGACAGGTGCACCGGCAAAATGCTGACTAAAGCGATCGGCATCGATGGTGGCCGAGGTGACGATGACTTTTAGCTCGGGGCGCTTTGGCAATAGCTGCTTGATATAGCCGAGTAAGAAATCGATATTCAGACTGCGCTCGTGCGCCTCGTCGATAATAATCGTGTCGTATTTTAAAAGGTAAGGGTCAGACAGCGTTTCGGCCAGCAAAATCCCATCTGTCATCAGCTTGATATAGCTGGCATCGGTGGTTTTATCGGTAAAGCGCACCTTAAAACCCACGGCATTTTCAGATTTTAATTCCTGCCCGATGCGCGTTGCGACCGATCTGGCGGCAAGGCGGCGCGGCTGGGTGTGGCCAATCAGACCATGCACACCACGGCCCAGCTCCAGACAAATCTTTGGCAATTGCGTAGTTTTACCCGAGCCGGTTTCACCGCAAACAATCACTACCTGATGCTTGGCAATCGCGTCGCTTAGCTCGTCTTTACGCTGATTAACCGGTAGATTTTCATCGAATTCTGGTCGAGGCAGGCGGCTGCGGCGTTGCTCACTTTTGGCCAGCGATTTGGCAATACCCGCTTCCAGCTCGCGCAATTCCTTTTCACTAGGCTGCTGTTTGGCTTGCCGCTGATTTAGGCGATGCAGCAGGCGCTCCAGATTGCCTCTGTCGGTTAATTGCGTGTCGGCAATTTGCTGAAGGTAATTTTGCTCTGGAAGAGGACTAGACGCCGTGGGGTTCATCGCTGGGGTTAAGCTTGTACAGATAAGAAGGCGGCGATTTTACCATGCTGGCCCCATGATGCTAAGGCGATAAATAGCAGGGAGATTATCTAAAGCGGCTGGCCGCTAATAATAACCAGAATGATCTGATGATATTGTCGCCTGATTGTCATCAGTACGACCTAGACTCGTTGGGTCTTTTTACTTAAATTGAAATTATGCTTAGCGAATTACTCGGCTCTTTTTTTGAAGTAGCGCGCCAGGGCAGTGTGGCATTAGCTGCAAGGCAGATTAAATTAAGTCAGCCGACAATTAGCTCTCGGATTCGTCAATTAGAAGAGATTTATCAAATTGAATTGTTTTATCGGGGCGGCGCACGCTGGGTACTCAGCGATGCGGGAATTCGCCTGATGCCTATGGTAGAGCGCTTATTGCAGGAAGAAGCCAATATCGATTTTACCCTGCGTAATGCGGGAGGCGCGCAGCAGGGCAATTTACGTATTGGGGCGACAGGGCCTTATTTTATTAGCCATAGCATTGCTCATTTTCATGCGGCGCATCCACAAATTCAGCTTTCTATGCAATTTGGCAACTCCAAGGAAATGCTAAAGGCATTAAATGAATATGCAATTGATTTGGCCGTGTCTTCAAAAAAAATAGAAGACGCACGCTTAAACTGTATTTTACTTGCTGCCGAGCCTTTGGTTTTGGCCATCAGAAGCGATCATTCTTTAGCTAAGCAAAAAGATCTGGATATTGCTGATTTAACAGAGGTTCATCTTTTACTACGTGAAGAAGGCTCTGAAACGCAAAAGCTGACACAGCAATTTTTACAAGAAAAAGGGATTCAGCCTAAATCTAGCTCCTGTATTGCCAATGGCGAGGCGATTAGGCAGGCGATTATCCATGGCTTTGGCGCGAGCATTATGTCCAGAGGCGAAGTGCCTCATCATCCATCCCTCTGCGCTCTGCCATTTAGACAAACTAGTCCTTTGATTTATGAGTATCTCTATTATCTGAAAGACAGAGAAAAAGTGCCTTTGATTGCTGCTTTTTTACGGCATATTGAGCCTTTGGCTTAGGGGCTCATATAGGATGTTTCACGTGCGAAAATTAAAACCAAAAAGACCTTTTTAGTGCCTTCGGCACGTTGATTTAGGAGCGGTAGCCACCGCGGGGGCGTTCTTTTCTTGAACGGCCAAGAAAAGAACCAAAAGAAGGCCGCCCCACGAAACACGAAGGCCCCTCCGCTGCGGACAATCGAGTCGGCGGCGGGCGGGATTGGCTCGTTCCTCGCTCCCTTGCCGAAACCCCGCCCCGCTTGTTCCTCGCTACGGCGTGTTTCAAGGGGACTTTTAAGCTCCATGCTGGGGAATGTAGTTATTGCGTTTTTTCATTGTTTACTAATGCAAAATCAAATTGATAGGACTGGGATGCTTCTGCCCTATCGCCATAAAAAAACAGCCCCTGAGGGCTGTGGAAATGAAGCGGTTTAACTGGCTCGTTTTCTGAACTTCATCACCGCTCCCGCATTGGTTGGATCGCTAATCGAGTGCCTTTCGGTTTCTACTCGGCCAGCAAAGCGCCGTAAAAAGCCATTGCTGCCTGTTACGCTAAAATCATACCAATGGCCGCTTTCGTATAAGGGCCATGAGTGTTCTGCATTTGCGCTAGGCGCGATGGTGACTGGCCAGGGGCCGTCGGTGCGGTAGTCGTTGGCAGTGATGGTGAGTGCTGCATCCTTGCTGCCGGTGTTTTGTAGCTGCAAGTAAACATCGCCATTCACGTAGTCGTAGCAAACACGGATTTCCGGATTGCTTTCTTGGCTGTTGGTATTGCCCTTAAAGTGGCGGTGAAAGCCGTTTGGCCCTAGCACCCATAAATCGTAGCGGCCTTGGTCATCGGTGGTTTTCCAATCGTCTGATAACAGCTTGCCAGGCTCGACGGTATAACGGCGCGGGCCACGATCGAGATGCAGCTGATCGTATACATGAAACACACCCGTCGCCTTGCCGGTGTTACTGAAAATCAGCCACATTTTGCCGTTGGCCGCTTCGCTGCGGCCACTGGTGTGCAGTTCATAAGGCAGGGCGCGAGATGGCCGCGTGCCTTGGTTTTGCCGTGGTAAGGTCGGAACCAGCGGTGCGGTAGGCTTGGGGAGCTTACTTTGGTTGAGCACAATCGTATCGGCTTGGCTGGTATTGGGCATGGGCGGCACGGTGGTGTCATTGGGCGCGGCAAAGTTAAATGCCGACATTAAATCACCACACACAGCACGTCGCCATGGGCTGATATTGGGTTCGAATACACCAAAGCGGTTTTCCAGAAATTTAATCACTGAGGTGTGATCGAATACTTCCGAATTCACCCAGCCGCCCTTGCTCCAAGGTGAAATCACATACATCGGCACGCGTGGGCCTAGGCCGTAAATCTGCCCGTTGGTGTGGTAATCGAGCTGGGTATCGACGGTTGATTTACCCGCAAAGCTGCCGTCAGCATTTTTAGCAGGCGCGGCAGGCGGCGGTACATGATCAAAGAAGCCATCGTTTTCATCAAACATCACCAGCAAGACGGTCTTGCTCCAAGTATCTGGATTGGCGGTGAGTGCGTTGAGCACCTGCTGTGTGTATTCCGCGCCTTGAATCGGGCTGGATGGGCCGGGGTGCTCGGAGTATTTAGCAGGAGCGACTAGCCACGATACTTGTGGCAGGGTGCCGCCTGCGGCATGAGTGGCAAATTGCGCCATTGTCCAAGTAGACATGCCATTACGCCACAGGCTGCTATCTGGCTTGGCACGGCGAAAATTGGCAAAGCCTTCCAGTGAGTTGTCGCCAAAATTATCGTTGGCATCCTGATAAATACGCCAGCTGACGCCGGCCTCTTCAAGGCGCTCTGGATAGGTGGTCCACGAGTATTCTGCCGGGGATGTTTTGCTTTCCCCATCATTATTAATCACTGGGCCGCCATTTTTTCCGGTGGGATCAACCATGCCGGTCCAGAGATGCAGGCGGTTTGGATTGGTGCCGCCATGAAACGAGCAGTGGTAGCTATCGCAAATGGTAAAGGCATTGGCCAGTGCAAATTGAAACGGCAGGTCTTCTTGACGGTAATAGCCCATCGAATACTGGGTTTTAAATTTTGGCCATTCATCCATACGCCCGCCAGCCCATGCACTCTGCGCGTCGGGCATTAAATGGGGCGTGCCGGGCACGCGTTGGGCGCTGGTGAGGCGTGTATCCATATGGTAGGGCGGCATTTCTTTGCCCGTGCCATCTTTTTGGTTCCAAACCGATTTACCACTAGGTAATGGAATCGGCAGCTTATCGCCAAAGCCCCGCACGCCATGCAGAGTGCCAAAATAATGATCAAAGCTGCGGTTTTCCTGCATCAGGATGACCACATGCTCTACATCATTAATCGTGCCGGTTTGGGAGTTCGCGGGGATCGCCAGTGCTTTCATAATGCTGGGCGGGATAAACGAGAGCGCCGTTGCGCCCCCCGCTGTTTTTGCTGCAAGGCTCAAGAAATTTCTGCGATTGATTGCTTTCATTTTATAAATAACCTGTTTAGACGAGTCGATCGCTCAGAATTAAGGGGCGCAGTGCAAAGCGGGCGGCTGTGGCTTATTGCCTGTGCTTGCCGCCGAGGATGCTGCTGCAGCCGTGGCCGATGCGGCTTTTACGCCATCTTTCGCGGGGGATTCATCGCTATTACACGCGGCGAGGCTGAGCAAAAGCAGGCCGCTGGCAAAGCTCAGCAAACGTTTTGGGGTCATGGTGCTTTCCATCGATTAAGGATTAAACGATTTAAGTGATTTGCCTGTGGTGGCAAGGCCCATTACATCGTCTTGGCTGAGCGCTCGGTTCCAGATGGCTAAATCGCTAAAATCAAATGAGCCTGCCGCGCCCCCTTTGCCCGCCGTAAAGTAATTGCCCTGAGCATCTTCATTAATCCCTAAAATATTGAGGCCGGTAAATTTACTTAAATCAAAGGTAGAAAGATTAGCCGCTGCGGTTTGTAATGGGCGATTAGGATCAGCAATAAACACCTGTGCGGTTTTCTTGATTGAATCCACACTCATGACTAAATAAACCCAGCTATTAGCGGTAAATGAAAGCTGTGGATCAACGCGGTTTTTGCCATCACCAATATTAAATTTAATGCTGTTTAAATATTGGCCAAACGCAAAGCCTATATTGGTACCGCTTTTATAATCTTTATTGGCAATCACCGGCACATCATTGCGTAGCGCATCAGAGCGAAACCAGAAGCCAATAGAGAAGCTTGGGTTTTTAGTGAAATCAACAATTAAAGGCGTTTTAAAGCCACCATCGCAGCTTGCACATTGTGGCGTTGTGCCATTGGATGTGGATTGCAAAGCTTTATTTGCTAAAGGACCATTTACGTAATTGGCCGTGCGTCCTGCAATAAAGCTAGTTAATGCAGGATTTGTTTTATTGGCATTGAGGCTGCTATCTAAAGAGAAGTACTGGGCCAATCCAGCCAAGATACTTTCATCCAACGCGGCTGGTTTTACATAATCAATTTGCGCTAGATAAGACGTGAGTGTTTTGCCTGAACTTAGGGTGTAATTAAATTTATACAGGCCATTTTTGGAAACATCTAAAGCGCTATCAGTAAAGTTAGTTACGCCTGCAGCGAGCTCTTTAATCAATTTGCCGTTGCGGTAAACATTGACCTGCTGTTGAGATTTCCAGCTTAAGGTAATACTGCTGCGATCGGGATTAGCGCGGGCTTGTAATTGCTTAACAGCGGGGGCTTCTAATAAAGAAACGCCATCCATTTTATGGTTTTCAGCTTTGCCGTTTACTGATAGATAATTGAGTACGGTGGGGGCAATATCGGCTTGGCTGGCATAGCTATACCAGTCTGCAATATTGGCAGGGGCTTTAAGTGGCACGCCATTAATTTTTTCAGCCAGTGGTTTATTGATGGCAATAAAGCCTGCCTGATTTGAGGGCCTTGGCAGACCGTCGCTATTACCGCCTTCGCTTAGGCCATGACTAGAAGTCAAAATAAGCAGCCAGTCTTCATTATTTTGCTCTTGGCGCTTTTTAATGGTGTCGATTAATACACCCAATTGCTGATCCAGCGTTTTAAGTGTTTGCTTGTAATCATTGCCAAGGCCCTTGTGCAATGCGGTTTCTTCTGGCGCATGGAAATTAGAAACGACTAAATTAAAATTGCCGCTATTAATGGCTGTTTGGGTGGATGAAACTACGCAGCTATCAAAGCCAGCACAATCAATCACATTACTTAATTGCCCTGTATTGATATCTAACTTGAGTAGTTTATTGAGTGTGCTCCAGCTGCTAATGCTGGTGGATTGGGCCTGATTTAATTGTCTGAATATTGAATCTGTTTTAAAAACTTGCCCCGCATAATCGGAGCGCACTTCATGGCGGTTGGCCCAAGCCCCGCTTAAGATGGATGCCCAGCCTGGGCCGCTTAGTGTTTGCTGCTGAGTGCTTGAACCTGCAATTCCGCCCGCGTAGCTTGGGCTTAAATTTAATTGGGCAATGTTTGTTAGCTGTTTATTGGCCAGCGCATCAAGTAATACATCGTATTGAATGCCATCGATGCCTATCAGTAATGCTTTTTTGCTGGCAGGGCCTAGTGGGGGCAGGGTAGGTGTGGTGGGGGTGCCGGGCGTGGGTACTGCCGTTGGTGTGGGAGGAAGTGTGGGCACATTTGTAGGAATAGGCGCTAATGTAGGAACCGGATCTGGCGCGGGTGTAGTGGGCGCTGTCGGAGTCTGTGTTGGGGGGCTGGAAGGAAGTACCGGGATGGGGGGGCTGACTGTTTCAGGGCTGGCAGCTGTATCTTCAGAAGAATTACAGCCTGCCATTAGTGCGCTAGAAAGCGCCAGTGTGATGGATAAATAAATACTTTTGGACATTTAAACAATCTCCTTAAACCCGCGGCAATGAATAGATATATCGCCAAATTGTTAAAGATTTGGCAAATATGAATACTGAATATGCCGCGTAGCATAAGGAGGAAGGGTGACCTGCATATGAAAAAAAACTTAAATTTTATAAGTGCGCCATTAAGTTTTTTTTGACTATGACAAATTTATATTTTTAGTATTATTTATTTGTGATGCATTGCTGTGCAAATGCCGTAGGAGTGGCTGTAGCCGCGAATGCCTTTAATAAGCCAAACTTTCGCGGCAAGAGCTGTTCCTGAAAAATATTTTTTATTAGATTTGGATAAGAAGTATTTTTTGCGGGTGTATTGAGCTTAGATATCGCCATGATGGCGAGGGCAGGGCCTGTCATTTCCTAGCTGATGTTGGGCTTCACTAGGAAATGACGATGGGAAGTAAAGCTTAAAAAAGCAATGATCAAGGTGGGTTACTGCGTTCTGCCAATCAATTATTTAAAAATAACCAGTTGGTTTGACATATTGGCTAGCTCAATAATCTGATAGTTACCTGATTCACCTTGAGGATCGATTAAGCCGGTCAAGGCTTTACCTGTAAGGTCTTTATTTATTTGGCCGAATAAAGTTTCAGCACCATGATTAGCAAAGGTAATTAAGCCCTGTTCAATCAAAACAAAGCGCACAGGCAGGGCATCGGCCACATTGCGGATCAGGCTTTGGATTTCTTCCATTGCCGCTTCTGTGCTTTTTAGATGCGAAATATCCATCGCAATTGATAAAATATAGGTATTTTCATCGCGTACAATCGGTAGCTTGGTAATGTCGAACCAATGCATTTGATTATCAGGCATGATCCATGAGTCCAGATGGCGAATGGTTTCACCTTTTTCCAGTACCTCATTGTCCCCTAGTGTAAATGGCTGTGGTGAATCCACTAAGCCCATATGTGATTGCACCAAAAGCTCGTGACCTAGCTGAGTTTGTGTTGCATGGTTTACTAATAAAAAGCGCCCGTGCTTATCCCGCACAAAAATTAAATTAGGGCTGGAATCAATAATTTGATGCACAAATAGCTGTTGGTTTAATAAAGCCTGCTCGGTGTCTTTAATATGCGTGATATCGCGAATAATCGCCATGCAATCTCTTGAAGATTGCGGCAATAAACGAGCTTCAAAATAGCGTTTGATCTGATCGTTGCCAGCAAATTGGTATTCAAATACCTGAGCTTTTTGCGTGCTTTGTACTGAAATTAAAGCTTCCAGATATTGACGGGAGATTCTGGCTGGAAATAGGCTGGATATTTTTTTATTTTCAGCGTTAGCCTGCGGATGAATATTTGCAAAACTTTGATTGAGTGGGTTAACACTACGATTTGCAAAACTAATGCACCAGACTAAATCAGGCAGGCAGGCAGGAAAGTCATCTGCTGGGAGCGTTTCTGTATCTGGGCTGGATAAAAGATGCTGATGTTTTTTTTGTAAAAGCAAAATGAGAACGCAAGCGGCGAACCATAGTTCTAGCAAGTAAGCCATAGGGCTTGGCTGTTTTGCTAAAAGAAAGTGTAATGCCAAAATACCCGCAACCAGTGCAAGGCAGATCATACGCGTTGATAACGCTGAGATCATGGCAAGGGGAGATTTCATATGCTGTGACCACCTTGCTAAGAGGCTGCTAGTTTAGCGGTTGAATCTCTTATTTGCGATGACTGAATTGCAAAAAATAAAAAAATAGTGGTTGTGAAACAACAAATGATCAATTAAATGCGAGGGATATAAGTATTGTCTGTATTCTTTTTTCAGCTATGTGAAAAAACAAGAAATAGAAGGGAAAGGATTTTCTATTTATACAGAAAGAATAAAGAAAGGAGTGGTGGGTGATGACGGGGTCGAACCGCCGACATTCTGCGTGTAAGGCAGACGCTCTACCAACTGAGCTAATCACCCATCTGTGAAACTTTAGCACGCTGATCAAGAGATCAAACGTACAAGGAGATGTTCTAGCAACTGAGCTAATCACCTATCTTTAAAACAATTACTACAACTGCTAAAAAATCTAAAGATACTTGGCGGAGCGGACGGGACTCGAACCCGCGACCCCCGGCGTGACAGGCCGGTATTCTAACCAACTGAACTACCACTCCGCAGCGGTATATTTCTACTTCTTTTACTGCACCACGCTAATGGTGGGTGATGACGGGGTCGAACCGCCGACATTCTGCGTGTAAGGCAGACGCTCTACCAACTGAGCTAATCACCCATCTTTAAATCATTTTAAAACAAACCAGTTATGAGTTGGCGGAGCGGACGGGACTCGAACCCGCGACCCCCGGCGTGACAGGCCGGTATTCTAACCAACTGAACTACCACTCCTCAGTTGCATAACTAATCTTGACTTCTCACTTATTCGACTAAGTGGTGGGTGATGACGGGGTCGAACCGCCGACATTCTGCGTGTAAGGCAGACGCTCTACCAACTGAGCTAATCACCCATCTGTAAATCATTTAGTACGCTGAACAAGAGATCAAACGTACAAGGAAACGCTCTAGCAACTGAGCTAATCACCCATCTGTAACAACTAAATAATCATGTAGCTTGGCGGAGCGGACGGGACTCGAACCCGCGACCCCCGGCGTGACAGGCCGGTATTCTAACCAACTGAACTACCACTCCGCAGCGGCATAATTATCTCTTTACTAAGCAACTCATTATTTTAGTGGTGGGTGATGACGGGGTCGAACCGCCGACATTCTGCGTGTAAGGCAGACGCTCTACCAACTGAGCTAATCACCCTGCTAAAACAACAAATCTTTACTGCCAGATAGCGGCCCTGCTTACTGAGCTGCTTACCCTGTCTCGAAAGAGGTGCGCATTAGATCATGGCATAAAATACGTGTCAACACCTTTTGAATGAAATATCTATGCGGTAGTCAGTTACTGGGCTTTGCGGTATAAATGTTGATTCCCCTTTGTGCAAAGTACCTTGCCTTCGTGAAAGCTTTCCGTGCGTCCCACCTCACTACTCTTATAGCAAAAGTACAGCCAGCCTTACTTTGCGTCTTGTTGTGGCTTTTAGCCGGGCTATTTTGGCGTGTTTTTGAGCCACGTCCGCAAGCTTTACGTTTGATTTTACCAGCAGAAATATCTGCTCAAAGAGCTCAGGATTTTTCTGCTGCACAAGATTGGTTTGGAAGTGATAGCAGCCAAGTTGCTGCTGTATCAACGCTTCAAGCTAAGCTTCTGGCGGTGATTGCAGGGCAAAAAGGCTACGGTGCTGCGATTTTTACCGGATTAGAAGCAAGTGCTGTTGCTGCGCAAGTTGGGCAAACGCTACAAGGCAATATCAAATTACTGGAAATTGCGAGCGATCATGTTGTGCTGGATGACAATGGCCGCCGCCAAATCTTAATGCTAGAGGGCCATAACGCAGTTGCCCCGAGTGACACGAGCGTGGCGCTTACGTCGCCAGCCAATAGTCAGCCTGCCGCCGCTGCTGCAAGCCAGACCTCCCTTTCCCGAGGGCAACTGGCAGGAGCGATGCAAGGCGCGAATGTGGCCGATTGGGCCAAGGGGCTATCTACCTATCGCGAAGGTGGCATTCAAATTGATAATATCGCTGCTCAGCCCTTTTCAAGGCTGTTGCAATTGCAAAACGGCGATGTGATTAAAACAATTAATGGCCAGAATCTGGCCCAAGTCGCCGATATTTCTCTGATTTACACTGTATTTAGTCAGCAGCCCCAAGTGTTGCTCGTTGTGCTTCGCAACGGCAGCTCGGTCAATTTGCAATATCTTATTCAGCCTTGAGTTGTTAAACCCATGATTCTGCGCCCCTTCTTACTAGCTTGCCTTTTTGCCTCCCAGTTATCTATTGCTGCCGACGATAAGGTCACGCTTAATTTTGTGAATGCTGATATCGAATCAACCATTAAAGCGATTGGTTTGATTTCAGGTAAAAACTTTGTCATCGATCCAAGGGTAAAAGGCACGCTGAATATCGTGTCTAGCCAGGCGGTGAGCAAAGAAATGGTATTTCCGATTTTATTATCGGCACTACGCCAGCAAGGCTTCACTGCGGTTGAATCAAGTGGTGTGGTGAAAGTATTGCCAGAGGCGGATGCCAAGCAGCATTACAGTAGTACGGGCAACCGTAGCATGAGGCTGGCGGGCGATAAAATGGTCACGCAGGTTTACCCGCTTAAATATGAATCCGCAGTGCAAATGGTGCCTATCCTGCGCCCATTGATTAGCCCGAATAATACGATTGCGGCCTATCCGGGTGGCAATACGCTGGTGATTACGGATTACGCCGATAATATTCGCCGTCTTAATCAGATTATTGAGCGCATTGATCAGCCTGCCAGCTCCGATGTGTTTTCGGTATCGCTTAAATACGCCTCGGCTATTGATGTGGCACAAAACCTTGGCCGCTTGATGCCGGAAATCATGGTGCAAGGCGTAAATCAAAGCGCGCCCTTGGTGGAAGGCGTAAAGCGCAGCGTGGTGGTAGCAGATTTACGCAGCAATAGTTTGTTGGTGCGTAGCGAAAACATCCTGCATGCCCAGCAAATTAAAAAACTGGCGGCAACCATGGATACCCAGGGCTCTTCCGGTGGCAATATCCATGTGGTGTATTTAAAAAACGCCGAAGCCGCCAAGCTGGCTAATACCTTGAAAGGGATTATGACCGGGCAGGATTCAGGCTCTTCTGCTACCGCGCCTTCCAGTAGCATGTCGGCAAGTCCGGCAGGCAGCATGCCTGCCAGTGCACCTGCTGCACCGACCTCTGCCGCTGCCAATGTGCAAGTGGGCGGCGTGAATGTGATGATTCAAGCCGATAATATGACTAATTCTCTGGTGATTACTGCGCCGGATAATATCTATAACAATCTGCGCTCAGTGATCGATAAGCTGGATGTGCGCCGTGCTCAGGTTTATGTAGAAGCGATGATTGCCGAAGTGAACGTCTCTAAGGCGGGTGCTTTTGGTGTGCAATGGCTGCTGGCTGGCGGTAATGAGAATGTTTCTGCCGTGGGTGCATCCTCTTTAAACGGCCTCGGGGGGCTGATTCAAGGCATTGTCTCTAAAAGTCCTTCTGCGATTCCTGGTGGTTTAAGTCTGGGTATCTTAAATGGCAACCCAGTGAACGGGCGCACGCCTACACTGGGTGTGCTTGCCTCGGCACTACAAGATAGCGGTGATGGCAATATTCTTTCCACGCCTAATTTAATGACCTTGGATAATGAAGAAGCCAAGATTATGGTTGGGCAGAATATTCCGATTATTACTGGTACTCAGGCTTCATCGGGTGCAAATGCCAATCCATTTGTATCGATTGAGCGTAAAGATGTGGGTATTAAGCTGCGCGTTCGCCCGCAAGTGTCGGAAGGCGGCAGCATTACGCTGACGGTGTATCAGGAAGTATCAAGCATCGATAAATCGGTCTTGACTGATGGCGCGGGTTTGGCGACTAAAACGCGCTCGATTGATTCTAAAGTCTTGGTTGATGATGGCCAGATTATTGTGCTGGGGGGCTTGATCGAAGATCGGGTGACTTATAAACGTAGCCAAGTGCCTTTATTGGGCGATATTCCTTATTTGGGGGCTTTTTTCCGCTACGAAGATCGTAAATCAGAGAAAGTAAATCTGATGGTATTTCTGCGCCCTGTTGTGCTGAGAGACGCCGATGCAACGCGTACTTTATCGTCCGATCGTTATCAGTATTTACGTGCCGAGCAAAATAATTTTGAGCGCCCATCGAGCATGCTCTTGCCCGAGATGCCTGCGGTGGTCTTGCCTGAAGTGATTGATGCGCGCAAAGCCACGCCGCTAACTCCGTCTGAACCGGTTGTTGCACCATGAGTCGTTTAGTGCCATACCACTTTGCCCGAGATCGTGGTGTGGTGGATGCCCACCATGAAGCTGATTCCGTTTCAGTGCTGTTTCGCAAAGGCGGTGATTTTTCTGCGCTCAACGAATTACGCCGTGTGGCAGCCAAGCCGCTTAATATTTCGGTGGTGGATGCGGCCGAGTTTGAATCGCAGCTATCTCAATTATTTGGCCAGGGTAGCGGTGCGGCGATGGTGGTAGATGATCTGGAAGAAAATCTCGATCTGTCGCGCTTGGCTCAAGAAATGCCCGAAATCGAAGACCTGCTCGAAACCGAAGACGATGCGCCGATTATTCGCTTAATTAACGCGCTGCTCACCGAAGCACTGCGTGAAAACGCCTCTGATGTGCATATCGAGCCGTTTGAGACGCGATCTGTAGTGCGTTTTCGGATTGATGGTCGCTTAGCCGATGTAATCGAGCCCAAACGTGCCTTGCACGCGGCGCTGGTGTCACGGATCAAGGTGATGGCAGGTCTTGATATTGCCGAAAAACGCTTGCCGCAAGATGGGCGGATTACCCTAAGGATTGCGGGTCGCCCCGTCGATGTGCGGGTTTCGACTCTGCCGACTGGCCACGGCGAACGGGTGGTATTGCGGCTCTTGGATAAATCGGCAGGGCGTTTAAACCTAGCCAAGCTGGGGATGGCCGCCGATACGCTAGCCACTTTAGAAAAGCTGCTCGCCCAGCCGCACGGCATTATCTTGGTGACAGGGCCAACTGGTTCGGGGAAGACCACCACGCTCTATGCCGCGATGAGCGGTATGGACGCCAACTCCAGCAATATTATGACGGTAGAAGATCCGATCGAATACGATCTGGATGGCGTAGGGCAAACCCAAGTCAGCACGCGGATCGATATGACTTTTGCCCGCGCGCTACGTGCTATTTTGCGCCAAGACCCGGACGTGGTGATGATTGGGGAAATCCGTGATTTAGAAACCGCACAAATTGCGGTGCAAGCTTCCTTAACCGGCCACTTGGTGCTGGCAACCTTGCATACCAACGATGCAGCCAGCGCGGTAACGCGTTTGGTGGATATGGGTATCGAGCCATTCTTGCTGGCGTCATCCTTATTAGGCGTACTGGCTCAGCGCCTAGCCCGTCGCCTCTGCCCAGCTTGCCGTCAGTGGCATACGCCGGACGCCTTAACCACTGAGCAATTAGGCAGTGATAAGCCTGTTTATCGCGCCGTAGGTTGTTCTGAATGCAAGCAAAGCGGCTATCGTGGCCGTAGTGGTTTGTATGAACTACTGGTGATCGATGAAAATATCCGCAGCATGATGCACGAGCGCGCTACCGAGCAGGCGATTAAGCTCTACGCCAGCGGCCAAGGCATGCTTAGCTTGCGTCAGTATGGCGTGCGCCGTGTTTTAGAAGGTGAAACTACGCTGGAAGAAGTGTTACGTGTTACGCGGGATGCTTAAATAATCAAAGCGCACACGGTATAAATCGTAGTGCGCTTCTTTAATTTGCAAGCATTCTGGTGTGCTAGATATTTAGCCGTATTGCCTTACGGCTAAGTGGATGAAAATGAGGTTTTGCGCCTTCGTTTGCCCATTGGCCTGATCTGGCTATTTTAAGCAAAAGTATCAATTTTATTGCGATATTCACCCAGTGCTTGATTGGTGGCGTTTGAGCGCTGAATGCTGGCTAGCCCTACATCGGTGGCTGCTTCTGATTTTTTGGCGACTCTTGCGGCGATTTGCTCTAATTGCTGGCTGGTTTGGCTTGAGGTTTGTTTGAGGGCTTGGCTTAGGCTCACAACGTAGGATTTTATTGCAGAAATATCCGACATGATTACTCCTCCTTAAGGCATTCTCGAACTAAGATTATGAACACAGCATGAAATAAGTTTAGCTGATATTCTTTCTTTTTAGATCGCCATCCAACAGGATTTTCTGCATGAAAGCCGGTATGAGTGATCACAATAAACGGGATGCTTTGCGTATTCCCGTTAAGTGTAAAGTCAAAATCCGTCCACTTGATTATGGCCCCGCATATTATGGCAACTGCACCGATTTAAGTGTCAGTGGCTTAACAGTGGAGACCAATTATGTGCCGAGGCTGGATGAGAAATTTGATTTGTTTGTGATGCCGCCATTAGATGGTGCCGGGCCAAGAGAGCCGCTGGCGGTCAGAGTGAAAGTAGTGCGTTGCCACCAGATCGAGCAGGGGGCTATTTACGAATTAGGCTTGTCCATTCTTAAGGTGATTCGATGAAGTTGATGTGTTTACTGCTGCTGCTTAGCTCTTTTGCCACTGCAAATGATGTGCGGGTGACTGCACGTAAAGAGGCTGATTTGGTTAAAATTGATGCCGAATTCAGCGTAGCAGTAAGCAAAGAGCAGGCTTGGCAAGTGATGGTCGATTTTGAACATATGCCGCAGTTTTTGCCGCAATTAGTCAGTAGCCATATTATTAGCCAATCGGGCAATCATTTGCGTGTGTCGCAGGCATTGAATGTGCCCTTAAGCCTGTTTAATTATCAGTATGAATCGGTGCGTGATATCGATTTAAAACCTTTTAGCGAAATCCGGGCTACATCGGTAGGCGGCAGTGAAGCTTATAAAAGTGTCGCACTACTGAAACCAGCCCTAGGGCAGACCGTGATAAGCTACCACGCAGAATGGCTTCCGGAATCAAGCCTGCTGGCAGGGTTTGCCCTTGATACCATGCGTAATCAGATTCGCCAGCAGTTCACCGCGATGCAGCAAGAAATGCTCAAGCGCCATGATCAGCGTGCCTCTGCCTCTACTCCACAAACTCATTAAAAAATCATCTGAATGAAACTTCTCGCTTTAAAAATTGATGTCGATACCTATCGCGGTACCCGTGAAGGTGTGCCCCGTCTTGTTGAATTGTTGCAGCGCCTAGGGGCTGATGCCACCTTCTTATTTAGCCTAGGGCCAGATCACACAGGGCGTGCGATCAAACGTGTTTTTCGCCCCGGCTTTATGAAAAAAGTATCCCGCACCTCGGTGGTGGAGCACTACGGCATTCAAACCCTGCTCTACGGCACGCTCTTGCCCGGCCCAGATATTGGCCGCCGCTGTGCTGATATCTTACGCAGTGTGGCAGCCGGTGGTTTTGAAGTGGGCATCCACACCTGGGATCACATTAAATGGCAAGACTATGTGGCGGGTGAATCGGCCGCATGGACGCGTGAGCAAATTGATTTAGCCGCAGCGCGCTTTGCCGAAGTATTTGGCACACCCGCTAAAACCCACGGCGCAGCGGGTTGGCAAATGAACTCTGAAGCCTATCGTCATCAGCAGCGCATGGCTTTAACTTATGCCTCGGATACACGCGGCACGCATCCATTCTGGCCTGTGGTAAAGGGTGAACCAGTACGCTGTGTGCAGCTACCCACCACCTTGCCTACCTTGGATGAGTTGATCGGCATGGGTGATTTAACACCAGATAATGTGCACGAACATCTGCTTAAACTTACTGCAGCCGAGCCAGAGTTCGGCCATGTCTACACCCTGCACGCCGAGCTAGAAGGCATGAAATTACTGCCTACTTTTGAGCGCCTGCTCCAAGGCTGGTTAGACCAAGGCTATAAGCTAGTCTCTACCCTCGAGCTATTTAATGCGCTCGACACCAGCGCCCTGCCTTATCACAGCGTAGAAATGGGCGAGTTAGAAGGGCGCAGCGGCACGCTAGCACTGCAAGGACCACGGTTTCCTGCTTAGGAAAATAGTTAATTTGCAGGTATTACATTGATGACTTCTATCTTGCTTCAAGCCTCGCGGCTTGCTTTGCGTGATTTTCAAAGCGCTGATCTCGAAGCGGTGCATGCCTATGCCAAGGATGAGCGGGTGGTTGCTCATCAAGAGTGGGGCCCAAATAGTCTTGAGCAAACACGCTCTTTTGTGGAAAGTTGTGCCGCTGAGCCGAGTCACCTCACGCGCCGTAGCTTTAATTTGGCAGTAGTCTTAGCGGATGGTCGTCTGATTGGAGGCTGCCTAGCATCGCTAGATGCTGAGGGCCACGCGGCGGAGATTGGATACTCTTTTAATCCCCGCTATTGGGGGCAGGGTTATGCCAGTGAAGCGGTGCAGTGTTTATTGCAGTTTTTGTGGCGAGATATTGGCCTGCGCCGCGTTTCTGCATACTGTCGGCCTGAAAATGCGGCTTCAATTGCCTTGTTACAGCGTGCCAGTTTTAGGCTTGAAGGACAGCTTCGTGAGCATAAATTGATTAGAGGGCATTACCGAGACTCTTTAGTCTGGGGACGGCTAGCTGGAGATGGCGTGCTTGAAGATACTGCTGCCTTATCAAAGTTTGCTTGATGATGCTGCCAAACCATCCTTGCTCACGTTCTGCTTGCGCTGGAGTGCACTCCAGCTTTTATGCTCAAGGCCATGGTGACCTTATCCATTTCTGAAGTTGCAATACGCAGTGGTTTATCGATGGATACGCTGCGTTATTACGAAAAAATTGGCCTGATCGATGCGGTGCCGCGTGCCTTAAATGGCCAGCGCCGTTATCGGGAGGACGATTTACGCTGGATAGATTTCTTGCTGCGCTTGCGTGCCACCGGCATGGGTATTGTGGATATGCAACGCTACGCCAGTTTACGGCGGGCAGGGCAGACATTGGCAAGCGTAGTGCCAAGGCGTGAGATGCTAGAAACACACGCCGCAACGCTAGCGCTGCAAATTGCCAGCTTGCAGGAAAACCTACTGCTATTGCACAGCAAAATCGCCACCTATCAGCAAATGGAAGCGTCACTCTCTTCAGAGCAGCATTAAAAACGGCTACTTCGTTGCAGCATCGTCCATAAAAAATGTCTTCATGTGTGGATATTGGATGGGCTGCCCTGAAGCGATCGTTTTTGGATGCACTCTTCACTCAAGGAGAATGGCATGCATAATTTATCAGGCTGGAAAAAACTCAAAGAAGTCGATGATCAGGCAGGGGAGCGGGTGATTAATAGCCTGCGTGATATTGCGCCCGATTTGGGCCGCTATATTATTGAATTTGGCTTTGGCGAAATCTATTCCCGCCCTGGGCTTTCTCTTGCTCAAAGAGAGCTAGCCACCGTTGCCATGTTGTCTGCAATGGGCAATGCTGCGCCGCAATTAAAAGTACATCTGGAAGCTGCCTTAAATGTGGGGCTAAGCCGCGAAGAAATCATCGAAGTGCTGATCCAAACTGCAGTTTACGCGGGCTTTCCTGCTGCGCTGAATGCGGTGTTTGCGGCAAAAGAAGTATTTGAAAAATACCATACTCCAAGCCGCCCGTTGGCCCCACTCGCCGTTGCCAAGGCCTTTATCGCAGGCTTTATCGCGGGTCAGCCGCCATTAGATTATTTAAGCGAAGCCATAAGCTGGCATATTCTAGGGGACCGGCAAATTGTGCCTTGGGCTGGGCTTTGGCAGGGACGTGCAGAAGTAGCGCAATGCTTAAAGCAGATCGCAGCAGCGGGCCAAGCCACGCAATTCGTGATTGATCGCTGGTACGACGGTGAAAACGAGGCCCTTGCCCGTGGGCATTTCGCTTGGCAATACAAGAATGGCCACGCCTATCAAGGCGCATTTGTGATGCGCTTTGTGGTACTGGATGGCGAAATTCAAAGTTATGAGATGTTTGAAGATAGCTTTGCTATTGCACGGGCGTGGCAGGCTTAGGGAGAACCGCTCCAATCCTAGCAACTTAGGGGGATTTGTAGGTTGGGTTAGCAAGCTTTATCGCGTAACCCAACATTCTTTTGCGTCTAAACGTTGGGTTACGCTGGTTTATCCGCCCCAATAGGCGAATAAACCAGCTAACCCAACCTACAAAAGCATCGTGCCTCGCGGGTTTTGCTTAAGTTGATAGGATTGTGCTTGGCTTCCCTCAAAAAAGTGATGAAGACGCCGCAGCCAAGTACTTAGTTTCTAGATTCTGACTGCTGATCCAATTGGTTTAATATTTGATAAGCTGCAGTAACCCGTGGTGGAATTGGATAGTTTTTATTGGCTAAAATCACAATGCCAATTTTCTTGGCGGGAATAAAAGCCGTATAGGCAGCAAAGCCATTGGTGGAGCCAGTTTTATTAATCCATGCCATGCTTTGTGGTGCTAAAACGGGAGTGATTTTACTTGCTGCATTGGCTTCATAGGCCATAGCATCTCTATTGCCTGTTAATAATTTATTTAATTCTACAGGATAAGCGTATTGCTCCCAGATTAGGTCTTGTACGATCCCGCCAGATTTAAAATAGCCGCTGTGGGTATTGATCAGTGCTTGTTGCACTTTATCGTTTATTTTGGCTATTTTCATATTGGCATTGATATATTTAATCATATCTGCCGAGCTGGATTTTACGCCGTAGGCTTCGGCGGCTAAAACACCGGGGCTTACTCTGACAGGGGCGTCTTTTTTATTGTAGCCCTGCGCGTAATTCTTCATTTGCGCTGCGGGTACATTGACATAGCTATTAGTCATTCCTAGCTCAGGGAATAATTTTTTTTCGATAGCCTCTTCAAAAGAAGTATTCATGCTTTTAGCCGTAATTAAACCAAGCAGGCCAATGCTGGGGTTGGAATAAACGCGATATGTGCCTGCGGCATATTTAGGCTGCCAGTTTTTAAAATAATCCATCAGCTGCTCATTATTAGTAATCTCGTCAGGCACTTGCAGTGGCAAGCCGCCAGCAGTATGCGTGGCTAGATTAAGCAGGCTGACTTTATCAAAGGCACTGCCGCGTAAAGAAGGCAAATGCTGACTGACGCTATCGCCAAAAGAAAGCTGGCCATTGATTTGGGCATACGAGGCCAGTGTGGCGGTAAAGGTTTTACTAATCGAGCCAATTTCAAATAGCGTATCTTGGCTCACCGCCTGCTTGCCCTCTTTTGAAGCGATGCCATAATTATAAAAGTAATTTTGACCATCAATACTCACTGCAACCGCCATCCCAGGGATGTTGAATTCTTTTTGTATAGGGGTGATTGCAGCGTTTACTATTTCTTTGATTTTAGTTTGATCTGCGTTTTCTGCGGCATGGCTTAATGGGCTAATGACACAGCTTAAAACAGAGAGGATCTTTAATAGCTTTATTGCTTTTCTACGCATGAGTTTATTTCCTGTTCTAAAAATGAATAATGTGTTTTATGAAGGTGGTGCTGGCATTTTAGACAGATGCTCATATCGCGGCATGGTATTAAATCACATCATTTTTATGAGGTTACACCACGGGTTACAGCGTGTAGATGGCATATTAAATTGAAGGCGCTTTGCTTATTTTGATGCTCACTTTTTATATTAACTTGGATATGCTGATAGACTATTAAAGCGAGCTAAATATAATCCTTCATTGTCATGCTCCCGATTCCGACTCATGAAATGTCTTTTGAAGATGCCAGCAAGACGGTATCGACGGATGTTTTAGGCGTTTTTAACTGCATGACGTACCAGGTTGAGGCGATGCTACGCTTTGGTGGCGGCACGATTGTGAATGTGTCATCGGTGAATGGCTTATCTGGCGCGCCGACGGCTGCGGTGTATAGCGCGGCAAAGCACGCCGTAATTGGGTTGATTCGCTCTACTGCAAGGGAGTATACCGGGCGAGGCGTGCGGATTAATGCGTCTGCCCTGGGGCGACTGAAACACCGCGCCGTGAGCGCCGCACGGTGCATCTTAGCGAGGATCAACGGCTTGAGCATCAGGCGCAGCTCGCGCAAGCCATCCCCATAGGTAGGCTCGCCCAAGCGAAAGAAATTGCTAATGTCATTCTCTGGTTAAGCACCGCCGCATCGTCTTATGTGGTTGGGCATAGTCTTGTGGTAGATGGTGGTTTGCACGCTTGAACTCAAAGACGGTTTTTTGTGGATACATTATTTACGGAGCACTACATCGGTGACGCTCGTTCTGCTACCTGGAATGGATGGTACAGGCCAATTATTTGCATCATTTATTGCAGCTCTTGGGACTGAGTACAATGTGAAGGTTGTTGTTTACCCACCAGTCGAGCCTTTGGGCTATAGAGAGCTTGAGCAGATCGCCCGTGCAGCACTTCCCATTGATGAGCCCTATATTATTCTTGGCGAATCATTCTCTGGCCCTATTGCCGTGTCTCTTGCTGCCTCTGGCTCACCGAATCTTAAAGGTTTGATTTTGTGCTGCTCGTTTTTGAGCAACCCTCGTCCAATATTTTCAGCTTTTCACTCACTGATTACGATTCTTCCACGGGTTCCTGTGAGTCTGCTCGCTCGGGTTTTGTTTGGGCGTTTTATCACGAGAGAATTGCAAGTGGCGCTTACTCAGGCTCTTTCGCTAGTATCGCTATCGGTTATACGAGCTAGGCTGCAGGCCGTGCTGGCTATTAACGTTTCAAGTCAGTTGTCTGTGGTTAAAGTGCCCGTGCTGTATCTACGCGCGTCGCGCGATCAAGTTGTCCCCGCTAGTGCTTCAGTTCTGATTGCCAAGCTCAATCCGCGTACTCGTATTGTCGAGCTGGTAGCCCCTCACTGTCTGCTGCAAGCTTTACCGATTAAGGCTGCTCAGGAGGTCAATACTTTCGTGCGTGAAATCCGGAATGGGTTTTAATTTTTTATTAAGTGAGTCTCTCCAAGGTTGGAAGCGCTGAGCCACTTAACAAAGCTTTATTGCCCCTAGGTATACGGACTTGCACGTAGTCGTGGATTTACAACAAACAACAGAAAGGCTACATCTGCTAATCCTTACGTGGGCATAATCCAGTGAATAAGTAATAAATAATAAACACTGGAGAAGGTAATGAAGACGCAAGCTGGAATGACATTACGTAGTCGATTGGTCTTGGTTGCAGGCATCACCTTGCTGGCGTTTATTATGATGGGCAGTTTGATGTTGCTACATTTTAAGGATGAGATGCTGAGTGGCCGAAAAGATAAGGTTCGCAACTTAGCTGAATCGGCGCAAACGGTGGTGGCGCATTTTGAGCAGCTTAGCCGCGATGGAAAAATGGATCAGCCCTCTGCACAAGCCGCTGCGCTGCAAGCTTTAAGAGCGATTCGTTACGATAAAAAAGAATATTTTTGGGTGAATGATGAAAGCCCGAAAATGCTGATGCACCCTATGAAGCCCGCGCTGGAAGGCAAAGATTTGTCGGCGCTGAAAGACCCTAATGGCAAGGCGCTGTTTCTTGAAATGGTGAAGGTGGTTAAAAGCGAGGGTGCGGGTTTTGTTGCTTATCAATGGGCAAAGCCTAGTAGCACCGAGCCAGTCGATAAAATTTCCTATGTGCAAGGTTTCACGCCCTGGGGCTGGGTGATCGGTACGGGTGTTTATATCGATGATGTGAATGAAAAATTCCGCAGTATTTTATATGTGCTCTTGCCATTAGGTTTGTTGATGATGGCGCTGGTGACGTTGACGCTGGTCTTGCTTGGGCGCTCTTTATTTAAGCTCTTGGGCTGTGAGCCACAGGAAGCCGTTGCGTTAGCCAGAAGTGTGGCGAGTGGGCATCTCGATCAAAACGTGGTCTGTAAGGCCAATGATAAAGATAGCCTGATGGCTAGCCTGCGGGATATGCAGCAAACTTTACGCGCGATGATTGGCGAGGTAATTAGTGGCGCTGGGCAAATGAGTACGGCGGCGAGCAGCTTAAGTGATCGCTCGGCCGAAGTGGCTCGCCGCTCTAATGAGCAGAGCGAATCGGCATCGTCGATGGCAGCCTCGATAGAGGAAATGTCGGTGTCGATTGATCATGTCACCGCGAATACCAATGATGCCCGTGGCTTGGCCGAATCGGCCAGAGAGATGTCGGGCCGTGGTGCGGTAGTGATTCATCGCGCCACATCCGAGGTGCACAAAATTGCCGAGCTGGTGAAAGGATCGGCGGTGAGGATTGAGGAGCTGGGCCGCCAGTCTGACAAGATCACTTCGATTGTTGGCACGATTAAGGATATTGCCGATCAAACGAATTTGCTGGCGCTCAATGCCGCAATTGAAGCGGCAAGGGCAGGCGAGCAGGGCCGTGGCTTTGCCGTGGTGGCCGATGAAGTGCGTAAATTGGCTGAGCGTACTAGCCAATCCACGGTAGAAATTGCTGCGATGGTTGGGCAGATTCAATCCGGCACGCGGGAAGCGATTGTGCAAATGGAAAGCGGTGTGCAGCAAGCGAATGCCAGCGTGCTGCTGGCCAATGAGGCGGGAACGGCCATTGAAGATATTCGCAGCGGGGCAGAGCAAGTTCGCAGTGTGGTAGACAGCATCAGCAGCACTATCCGTGAGCAGGGCATGGCCACCACAGAAATCGCCAAGGCGGTGGAGCAAATCGCCCAAAGAGCAGAATTAGAAGCGCAAGAAATTCAGCTCAGCGCCCGCTCTGCACAAGATTTACAAAACCTATCTGCCCGTTTGCATCAGTCGGTACAGCGGTTTATTTTGTAATGATGGTGGGGGGCTATGCACATCAAGCTAGGCGATGCCATATCCCTTGTCACTGGTTTACAGGCACTAGGTTATTTGTAGGGAGGGTGAAACCCGCGTATTTTTCAGTATTGCTCGCGGGTTGCACCCGCCCTACGAAGGCATTTTGCTATTAGCGGATAGGACTGGGGTTTAACTCCCATTTTTCTCCGTGAAACTCCGTGTGTCCTGGGGGCCTCCGTGTTTCAAGATTTAGGTTGTGCAATATCCTTTACGCCCCCAAATCTACAATCAACTGCCTTGCGCATTCACTTAAATCACTCGATGGATCAATGACGAGCGGCCTTGCGTCGGCGAGCCTCAGGTAATTGCTTTGGCTGCTGCGCTTGTAGGCGGGGTCGTAGTGTTTGCTGATTAACTCGCTAAATAGCTCGGCTTTTTTGCCTTGATCGATCAGCTCGTTCCAGTGGGCTAATACCACTTTGCCGTGCATTTCGACTAGGCGGGCTAGCTTGGTTTTAAAGCTAAGCGGGTCATCAAACAGATTGCTGTAGTCATCGCATAAAAAGCGAATGCGGTCTTCAAAACTGGCCTGCACCAAGATGCAATCGGCGGCGCGAATGGCGAGCATCAGGCTGGCGGGCAGATGCACCAAGCCGATGCGTTTACTTTCGGCTTCAACAAACACCGGGCGGCTTGGGTCAAATTGGCTGAGTTGGCTTATCAGCTGGCTATCAAAGCTTTTTTGCGAAGGCTGTGCGCTAGCAGGGCTAGCCCCGAGTACCGAGCCACGATGCTTGGCAAGGCCTTCTAAATCCAGCGTTTGTGCCCCTTCATTCTCTAAGGCATTGAGTAAACGTGTTTTGCCGCAGCCAGTGTGGCCGGCCAAAACAATAAAGCGTGATACGGCAGGGATGGCGTCTAGCTTGACTAAAATATCTGCGCGATAAGCCTTGTAGCCGCCTTGCAACTGCCGTGCTTTCCAGCCGATTAGATTAAACCAAGTGGTCATCGATCCAGAGCGCTTGCCGCCACGCCAGCAGTAAATCAGCGGCTTCCAGTTCTTTGGCTTGTCTTTAAAGGTGGTGGCAAGGTGAATGCCGAGGTTTTTGGCGACCAAGCCCGCGTCCAATTTTGTGGCGGCAAAGGGGTCTTGTTTATACAGCGTACCGACGATGACACGCTCTTCATTGCTGAGCACGGGGGCATTGATTGCGCCAGGGATATGATCTTCGGCAAATTCAAGCGGGGTGCGTACATCGATCACCTCGTCAAAGGTGGAGAGGTCTGCTAAGGTCGCCAACAAATTTTTCACATCATTTCACTATAAGCACTTGATTGGCGTAATTGTCCCACGGGAGAGGGCTGTTCGTGGAGAAATTCACACGGCCTAAAGTTCGTCAAAGCAAACGCAGGCTGCTATGGTGGGCAATAAATATTTAATCAGGATGATGTCATGAGCACAAAATTAACGTCTTTATCACACGGTGGCGGTTGCGGTTGTAAGATCGCCCCAGCTGTTTTATCAGAAATGCTCTCTAAATTACCAACTGCGGCTTTGTTTCCCAGGCTTTTGGTGGGTACTGAAACGGCGGATGATGCGGCCGTTTATTGGTTGAACGACGAACAAGCGCTGGTAGCGACTACCGACTTTTTTATGCCGATTGTGGACGATGCTTTTGACTTTGGCCGCATCGCCGCGACTAACGCGATTTCCGATATCTATGCCATGGGCGGCACGCCGATTATGGCTTTGGCGATTGTCGGCATGCCGGTCAATCTGCTGCCGATCGAAGATATCCAGCAAATCTTGGCCGGTGGCGCGGCAGTATGTAGCGATGCGGGTATTCCGATTGCGGGCGGGCATTCGATCGACGCACCTGAGCCTATTTACGGCTTAGTGGCGATGGGTTTGGTGCATCCTAAACAGCTTAAAAAAAATAGCGATGCCAAAGCAGGCGATGTGCTGATTTTAGGCAAGCCGCTGGGCATCGGTATCTTGGGCACCGCCATGAAAAAGGGTCTGCTGGATGATGCAGGTTATAAGCAGCTGATTGATACCACCACGCAGTTGAATAAGGTAGGTAGCGATTTGGCGAAATTGGCAGGCGTGCATGCGCTGACCGATGTGACGGGCTTTGGCCTACTTGGCCATCTCTTAGAAGTTTGCCGTGGCGCCAAGCTGACTGCAAATGTGGCTGCTAATGATTTACCCCTACTCTCTGCCGCAGTTGGCTTTGCCCAGCAAGGCATCGGCCCCGGTGCGATTGAGCGCAATTTAGCTAGCTTTGGGCAAGATGTGGACTTTGCCGAGCAAGTGCCAGAATGGCAGCAGCGCATCATGGCCGACGCGCAAACCTCCGGCGGCCTACTCGTGGCCTGCGCTGCCGATACAGTTGATGAAGTCATGGCGCTATTTAAGGCACAAGGCTTTGCACAGGCAGCGGTGATTGGGCAACTGGCTGAAGGTGAGGCTAAGGTGTTGGTGGCTTAGTTTTCAGGGCTAAAGGCATCTTTAGCTGATTAGCAAGATTGTTCAACTAGCCTTGATCGTTTGATAAAGCTTGAACCACAGAGTTTCACAGAGAAAACCATTAAATTTATCGCTTCCTCTGTGAAACTCTGTGCTCTCTGTGCATGTGTATCTATACAACTTCTTGTCATCAATTCCGTGCCACACCTCCCCCTTTGAAAAAGGGGGATTGAGGGGGATTTACCTTGGGTTTTGTGCTTATTTAAGCCCAACATCAACTGAAAATCCCCCCTAGCCCCCCTTTTACAAAGGGGGAAACGTGCATATCGACTTGTGCAGATACTTATGCTCTCTGTGGCATCGAGGGTTTAAGATTTTGCTCCCTTAGCTTTCTCAGCCATCCTCCTCACTTTTTTGGGAAAGGGCTAGGGGGCGCTTGTAAGTAGCGTATTCCATCCATGTAATCAAGCCTCTTTAAATGGTTGTTTTACATGCCCTTTTCATGTCAGCTTCACGCATAATAAGGGCAGTTAATCAACGGGGGAGGATGGCTATGACTGCATTGCAGCGCATCGTAATAGTTGGGGGAGGGGCTGGTGGTTTGGAGCTGGCAGTAAAGCTGGGTGAAAAGCTGGGTGAAAAGCTGGGCCGCAAGGGCAAAGCGCATATCACCTTGATCGATGCGGCCCGTACTCATATCTGGAAGCCGCTCTTGCATCAGGTGGCGGCAGGCACCTTAGATAGTCATGCCGACGAGCTGGAATATATCGCGTTGGCCCGCTGGCACCATTTCGATTTTCGTCTAGGCCGCATGACGGGGTTGGATAGAGAAGCTAAGCAAGTGGTGCTGGCCCCAACGCTGGATGAGGAAGACGGTAGCGAGCTAGTGCCCGAGCAAACCATTGCTTACGATGCACTGGTGATGGCGCTGGGCAGCCAGACCAATGATTTTGGCACGCCGGGTGTTGCAAACCACGCCATTATGCTCGATACCCCCGAGGCAGCAGAGCGCTTCAATAAACGTTTTATCAATAGCTGCTTACGCGCGCAAGCAAGGCGTAAACAAGCGGGTGAAGGGCGCTTTACCGTCACCATTATCGGCGGCGGGGCTACAGGGGTAGAGCTATCTGCCGAGCTGCATATGGCCACGCGCATTATGAGTAGCTTTGGCTTTGCCAATATCCACCCCGAGCATGATTTAAAAATTGTGATTGTTGATGCCGCGCCAAGGCTACTTTCTGCCCTGCCGGAGCGCCTATCCAATGCTGTGGCGCTTGAGCTGCGCAAAATGGCGGTAGAGGTTCATGCCAATGAGCGAGTGATCGATGTATCGGCTTCGGGCGTCAAAATGGCTTCGGGCAAGTTTATTCCTAGCGATCTGGTGGTGTGGGCTGCGGGGATTAAAGCGGCTGATTTCCTCAAAGATATCGCCGGTTTAGAGAGTAATCGTCTTAATCAGCTGGTGGTTAGCCGTACATTACAAACCTCGCGCGACCCTAGCATTTTTGCACTGGGCGATTGCGCTGCTTGTCCGCTCGGTGATACAGGGGCTACTGTGCCACCCCGCGCACAATCCGCACACCAGCAGGCGATGCTGCTGGCGAAAAGCATTCCTCTTTATTTGGCAGGAAAACCCCTGGCAGAGTTTAAATATCAGGATTACGGCTCGCTGGTGTCCTTGGGTGAGTACAGCACGGTAGGCAGCTTAATGGGCGGCATTGCCCGTGGCAGCTTATTTATTGAGGGCCAGTTCGCCAAAATGATGTATTGGTCACTGTATAAAAAACACCAAGTGGCGGTGAATGGCTGGTTTAAAACATGGCTGGCCACATGGGGCGAATATATCGACCGCGTGAGCAAGCCAAGAATTAAGCTGCATTAAGGGTAAGAGCCTCAGCCTAAGAACCTTAGACCTGTAGACACAGAGACTGGTGAGGACACGAAGAACACAGAGAAAACCTAAACTCTGATTTATTTAGTTTCGTCATTCCCGCGCAGGCGGGAATCCAGTATTTGCAGTGGATCCCCGATAAAAACATTCGGGGATGACGATTTAATCAGTGCTCTGTATTCTTCCTAATCTCTGTGTCTACAGATCTTTTTCAGGGCTGGCGCACAGATGATCTATTTGCCAAGCCTTGCCCGACTGTCCAAAATACGCCTTTTGCCTATCGTTACCCGCCATGAAATCAATCCGCCATCAAGCCTTGCTCGCGCTGCAAATGGCTAATCACAGCGATAAAGTCGCCCTTGTGCGTGCCATCGAAGATCAGCATCCACTGGCCTGTGATGAGCTGATCGTCAGCACAGAACAAACGCCAGGCTTGAGCGAGCGCCCGCCCCTAGTGCCGCCTATGGATGTGCCGCGCCGCAAAATCAGCACACCTGAAGGGCATGCTGCCTTGGTACATGCCTTGGCGCATATCGAATTTAATGCGATTAATTTGGCACTCGATATTCTTTGGCGCTTTGCTGGCCAGCCCGAAGACTTTTACCGTGATTGGCTAAAAGTAGCCCGTGAAGAGGCCTATCATTTTGTGCTCTTGCAAGATCATCTGCTGACGCTGGGTTACGCCTATGGCGATTTCACGGCGCATAACGGCTTATGGGATATGGCAGAAAGAACCAAGGATAATTTGCTGGCAAGGCTGGCGCTGGTTCCCCGCACTCTGGAAGCGCGGGGCTTGGATGTCACTCCGCAAATTCGTGACCGGCTCAGGCATCGAGGCGACAAGGCAGGTGCTGCGATTCTGGATATTATCTTGAGAGATGAAGTGGGCCATGTGGCGATTGGTAATCGCTGGTACAAGGCGCTGTGTGAAGAGCGAGGCTTAGACACGATTGCAGCTTACGAGCAACTAGCCTTGCAATATCAAGCCGCCAAGCAGCGCGGGCCGTTTAATTTAGAAGCGCGTAGGGCGGCAGGGTTTAGTGAGGAAGAGTTGGCGGCATTGCAACAGCTGGATTAGTGCTTGGGTTTTTGGCTAATCGGCGGAGCGGGTGGTGGTGGTGCTGATTTGGGGTGGCGTAGTTTGGAAATGAGCTTTTTAATATCAAAAGCGCCCGTTGCCACTATACCCAGCCCGCCCGCAATCATTAACACATACCATAAGATCAGCGTGCTGCCCGTAGGTTGCATGATCGTGCTGGCATAAAGCATTAATTCGGCCGCTGCGGTGGCAGCTAGTAAGAGTAATAAGCTGGATAAAAATAAAGACAGCAGGCGTAGTCTGGCAAAGCTCGGTGTGACCAGCAGCAAAATATAGCCGCCAATGCTAAAGGCAGGAAACAGCAGCCACAGCCCTATACCCGGAGTGATTTCTATAATACCGAGGGGAGCAATCAGCAAGAGGCAGCCAGCTAGTAAGCCCAGCACAATCAGCAAACTACCAAAAAATAGTAATGCCATCGAACCATTCCCCAGCAGATTAATACAGTGATCGAGCTTTTAATGAGCTTATGTGCATGCCGCTCATTTTCAAGCATTGTATCTATCGTAGGGCGGGTGAAACCCGCCAGCTTTATAGCTAAAAAGCTTATAAACGGCGGGTTTCACCCGCCCTACGCAGTGACTTTGCATGACCTTTAACTTGATGCCCATAGATCCAGTATTTAGCTAGATATGCGCTCTTGCTTCGTCTTTATAGACTAAGCGCTAGCTCCACATACTTTTCATCCATGTAATAAAGGCGATTAAAACTTTGCCGAGTTTTAATCGCCTTTATTGCTCCATCTTATCAACTTAAACAGAATTCGTAGGTTGGGTTAGCAGTCTGCGTGCGAGGTTTACCTCGCCCAGCGATATATCGCGTGACCAAACATTCTTCGGAGCCTAAATGTTGGGTTACGCGAGATTGCCCGCCTAAAATCGGCGAACAACCTCGCTAACCCAACCTACGGGGGCATCACTCCGATTGGTTTTGCTTAAGTTGATAGGATTGCTGCTGCCTTGGTATTTACTTCACAATCACATTACTAAAGTCCTGACGGCTAAATGGGCTGATTTTATAGCCACTGACATTGGGCTTAGCTAGCACCGCGGCAATAGGATGGGCTAATGGAATCCACAGCGCTTGATCATGGATAATTTTTTGTGCAGTTTCATAAAGCTTGGTTCGCGCAGTTTGATCGGCTGTTTTTTTGCCATTAGTGATGAGCTTATCCAGCTGCGGGTCACAATAGCGGGCAAAGTTCAGCCCTGATTCTACCGATGAGCAGGCAAATTGCGGCGTTAAGAAATTATCTGGATCGCCATTGTCGCCACTCCAGCCCATAAATAACATATCGTGCTCGCCCGCCTTGGCGCGTTTAATCAGCTCGCCCCATTCAATCACTTTTAGCTCGGCTTTAACGCCGATTTTAGCTAAGTCGGCTTGTAGCAATTCCCCACCAGCTCGTGGATTAGGATTAAGCGTGCTACCCGCTGGGCGTATCCAGACAGTGGTGGAAAATCCATTGGGAAAGCCTGCTTCAGCTAGCAATTGCTTGGCCTTAGCGGGGTCATATTTGTAATCTTCTAAGTTGATATAGCCCCAAGTATTAGGCGGATAAGGGCCATCCGCGGCGGTGGCTGTGCCGTCAAATACCTGCTTTAGATAGGCTTTTTTATCAAATGCATGATTAAGCGCTTGGCGCACTTTTACATTATCAAAAGGTTTGTGCTGGCTATTAAAAGCAATAAAGGCGGTAGAGAACGCCGGTGTTTCAATCACTTGAATACTTTTATCTTGCCTTGCCGCTAATACATCCTGTGGCTTGGGTGAGAGCGCAATTTGGCATTCGCCTGCTTTTAATTTTTGTACTCGTACACTGGCATCAGGGGTAATGGCATAAATCAATTTATCGATTTTAGGTTTATTGCCAAAGTATTGGCTGGAAACATCAAAGCGTATCGTGCTGTCTTTTTGATAGCTTTTTAATACAAAAGGCCCTGTGCCGATTGGCTTACTATTTAAATCACTGGTTTTGCCTGCCGCCAATAATTGATTGGCATATTCGGCTGAGTAAATCGAGGCAAAGCCCATGGTGAGCAGGGCAGAGAAAGTAGCTTCGGGAGCATTTAATTCAAAGCGCACTGTTTGTGCGTCTATTTTTTTAACGGCTTTGATATGTTTGGGTAATTGAAAAGTTTGTGCGTGGGGATAGCCATTGGGCGCACTCTTATGCCAAGGGTGATTGCTATCTAGCATGCGATTAAACGTGAACACTACATCGTCGGCATTGAGCGCGCGCGTAGGTTTAAAGTAATCGGTGCTATGAAAAGCGACATTCTTTTTTAGGGTAAAGGTATAGCTCAGCCCATCTGGGCTGATTTCCCATTTCTCGGCAAGGCTAGGTACTAGCTTACCGGTAGCGGCGTCGTAGTCGATTAATCGGTTAAATAATACATCAGCAGATGCATTGGTGGTGGTCAGTGAATTGTATTGCACAACATCAAAGCCATCCGGGCTGGCTTCGGTGCATACCGTAAGTGGCTTGGCTTCTACGGTAACAGCCCAGAGTAAGACAAAAAGTGATGAAATCAAGCGCATGGCAGATTCTCGATGTGTTGCGATGTTTAGATAATACCGTGCTATCTATGGTTTAAAAACGACTCTTTTTGCATATTATTATGGTTTTTTTGCTGCGTATTACATATTACTTTCTTCTTGCCTAAAGAAACTCGTGCTTTGCTGAGGTAATAAGGTAAAGCATGTGTGGTTTTTAAAAATACGAACTCTGTGTACGAGTAAATCCCCATCTTAGTGACCTGTTTTTTGCCGCCAGCCTTACTTCACAAGGTTTATAATCTGCGTTTTTCCTTTGCAATGGTTTTGCCATGACTCGCCCGATTCGTGCTGTGATTCATACTGCGGCACTTGCAGCTAATTATGCGCATGCAAAAGCATGTGCGCCGAGCAGTAAAGTCTTTGCTGTTATCAAGGCCAATGCTTATGGCCATGGTATTGCAAATATGGTGGCGGCCCTGCCCAATGCAGATGCCTTTGCTACTTTAGAAATGCCATCTGCACTTGCCTTAAGAGAGTTGGGAGTAAAGCAGCCCATTTTATTATTGGAAGGGGTTTTTTCTGCAGCAGAGTTGCAGCTTTGTGCGCATCATGAATTTTGGTTGTCGGTGCATGATGAGCGTGGCATTCATTGGTTAGAAAGCACGGTTCTTAGTCGCCCGGTACATATTTTTCTGAAGCTTAATACCGGCATGAACCGCTTGGGCTTTCCTGCCGAAGCCGCTTCTGTTTTAGTTGAGCGCCTGAAGCAGTGCATCAACGTAGCCAGCATCACCCTGATGGCGCACTTTGCCACCGCTGATGACCCTGAGCAGGGCGTGGCAGCACAATGTGCGCGTTTTGATGCCGCCTGTGCGGATTTGAATTTACCAGTGACTTTGGCTAATTCGGCGGCATTATTGGCCTATCCAGAAACCCACAGGCAATGGGTACGCCCTGGCATCTCTTTATATGGTTCTTCCCCTTTTAGCAACAAGAGTGCGGCAGAGCTGGGCTTGCAAGCCGCTATGACTTTAAGCGCTGAAGTGATCGGGGTACAGGAGCTTAAAGCGGGAGATACCGTTGGGTATGGGGCAGGCTTTGTTGCGGCTAGGCCGATGCGGGTAGGGATTGTGGCTTGCGGCTATGCCGATGGTTACCCTCGTCATGCGCCTACCGGCACACCTGTGTTGCTTAATGGCGTGCGCAGTCGGCTGATTGGCCGCGTATCGATGGATATGCTGGCGGTTGATTTAAGCGATCAACCAGAGGCAGGTCTGGGCAGCGAGGTAGAGCTGTGGGGTAAAAACGTGTCTATCGACGAAGTCGCGAGCGCAGCTGGCACGATTGGCTATGAATTGATGTGTGCGGTTGCGGCTCGTGTGCCGGTGTTTGTTGAGTTTTAAATAGTCTATCAATAACAATTCGATAAGAAAGCGCAAAACAGCAGCTACATGTGCTGCTGTTTTGCGTTTGTTGTTGGTTTGTTTTTGTTAAGGCGGGTTTTTTGAAGATGCTTTTATGCAGATAAAGAGCCTGTTCTGGGCGTTGGAATAAGTGTTTGGAGTGGCGCGTTTAAAACATATACTATTTGTTGATGATGTTTATGCCTAAACAGCATAACAATTCATGAATAAATAATGACTTAAACTGTTTTCTCGCTCGAAAAGATGGTCGGGTTTCATTACAATGATCCTTCCTTTTAAAACCTACCCAAGCAGCAGGTTTGATCCATGGCATTGATTGTCCAGAAATATGGCGGCACCTCGGTAGGCACTACCGAGCGGATTAAAAACGTGGCTCGCCGCGTGGCTAAATTCAAAGCAGAAGGGCACGATATTGTCGTTGCTGTTTCTGCGATGTCCGGCGAAACCAATAAGCTGATCGCACTGGCCAAGGAAATTCAGGCCAATCCAGATCCTCGTGAATTGGATGTCATTGTCTCTACCGGTGAGCAGGTCACTATTGGCCTACTGGCTATGGCGCTGAAAGAAATCGGCGTTGATGCAGTGAGCTACACTGGTGGTCAGGTCAAGATCCTGACCGACAGCGCGCACACCAAGGCGCGTATCCAGCATATTGACGATGGTGCAATGCGCAGCGATTTGGCCGCGGGCAAAGTAGTGATTGTCGCGGGTTTTCAAGGCGTAGATGCAGAAGGCAATATCACGACGCTAGGTCGCGGTGGTTCGGATACCACGGGTGTGGCGTTGGCCGCAGCACTGAAGGCTGACGAGTGCCAGATCTATACTGATGTGGATGGCGTTTACACAACCGATCCACGCGTGGTGCCTGAAGCACGCAAGCTGACCACCATTACTTTTGAAGAGATGCTGGAAATGGCCAGCTTGGGCTCAAAGGTATTGCAGACTCGTTCGGTTGAATTTGCCGGTAAATACAATGTGAAGTTACGTGTTTTGTCTTCTTTTCAGGAAGAAGGCGAGGGCACGCTGATTACCTTCGAGGAAGACAGCAAGATGGAAAAACCCGTTATCTCCGGCATTGCGTTTAATCGTGATGAAGCCCGTATCAATGTGATTGGCGTGCCAGATAAACCGGGCATTGCCTATCAGATTTTAGGCCCAGTGGCGGATGCCAATATCGACGTTGATATGATCATCCAAAACGTGGGCCAAGACGGCACAACCGATTTCTCCTTTACCGTGCCTAAAAATGATTTGGGCCGTGCGATTAAAGTACTAGAAGGTGCACAAAGCCAGATCAGCGCTCGCCAGATCAATGGCGACGATAAAATCTGTAAAGTATCGATTGTGGGCGTGGGCATGCGCTCGCATGTGGGGGTGGCGTCGACGATGTTCAGAACGCTGGCCGAAGAAGGCATCAATATTCAAATGATTTCAACTTCCGAGATTAAAATCTCGGTTGTGGTTGATGAAAAGTATCTGGAACTCGCCGTGCGCGTGCTGCATAAAGCGTTTGGTTTGGATGCGATTCAATAAATTGGCTTTATTAAAAAGCATCTGATTCTGTTTTAAAACAAAGTGTGCTGCGTTTTTTATGAGAATTGATGGTTTTTTAAAGGGGTGCAGAATTTTATATTCTGTACCCCTTTTGTATTTATCCTTACAAAACAGAGCGCTAGCGAGTGCTTGATGCAGGCATATAAGAAAACGTGTTAAAAACTTAAATTAATTGCAGATTAGCGATTGACGCCCTACCGGCGTTTGCGTAGTATTCGGGTCCTTGACGGAGAGTTGGCCGAGTGGTCGAAGGCACTCCCCTGCTAAGGGAGCATACGGGCAAAACCTGTATCGAGGGTTCGAATCCCTTGCTCTCCGCCAAGCATATTGCGGCTGTAGCTCAGTTGGATAGAGTATCTGGCTACGAACCAGAGGGTCAGGAGTTCGAATCTCTTCAGCCGCACCATTTAGTTTGTCTGATTAGTTTTCAGCAATACTAAATAGTATTAAAAGTACGATCCCATAGTTTAGCGGTTAGAACACTGCCCTTTCACGGCGGCGGCCGGGGTTCGATTCCCCGTGGGATCGCCAGAATTTAGTATGTAAAGTAAGTTCGGAATGATTAGGCCGGCTAAGCCGGCTTTTTTATTTCCTCAGTGTAAGTTGCGGCTGTAGCTCAGTTGGATAGAGTATCTGGCTACGAACCAGAGGGTCAGGAGTTCGAATCTCTTCAGCCGCACCAGTTAAGTTTTAAAAGTACGATCCCATAGTTTAGCGGTTAGAACACTGCCCTTTCACGGCGGCGGCCGGGGTTCGATTCCCCGTGGGATCGCCAAGATTTAGTTTTGGTTATAAAGTAGTAACGTTGCGGCTGTAGCTCAGTTGGATAGAGTATCTGGCTACGAACCAGAGGGTCAGGAGTTCGAATCTCTTCAGCCGCACCATTTAGTTTGTCTGATTAGTTTTCAGCAATATTAAATAGTATTAAAAGTACGATCCCATAGTTTAGCGGTTAGAACACTGCCCTTTCACGGCGGCGGCCGGGGTTCGATTCCCCGTGGGATCGCCAAGTATTGCAAGATTGCATACTGTATAAAAAACCACTCTTCCTTATCGGCTGGGTGGTTTTTTTATGTCTGCGATTCTTCACTCAGAAGTAACCTCATCTAAAGAACGTTGTAGGTGGGCTTGAATTCTTGGCACGACAAATTGGATAAAGGCCTCATATTTCTTGGGCAGCGGGTGGCGGTAGGGATAGACCAAGAAAAAAGGGCAGGGTGCCTGCAGCCAGCCAGGTAGCACTTCCTGTAGCAAGCCTTGCTGGATATAAGGGGTGGCTGCATAGCTGGGGAGTAGAGCAACGCCATAGCCAGCTACCGTTGCGCTCGCTATGCTGGCAAGGCTATCTATTAATAATGAGCTATGTAATTCTACTTGCGCTATTTTCCCTTCGCATTCCAGTAGCCAGCTGCCTGTTTGCTCCTGATCAAGCTCAAATAAAACGCGATGAGATGTTAAATCACAAGGGTGCTCCAAGCGCCCAGCTTGCGCTAAATAATTGGGGGAAGCGTAAGCCCGGTTCTGGGAAAGCCCCAAATGCCTTGCCACTAAGTTTTCATCACCCACTGAACGTGTGCGGATGCAAAAATCGATACCCTCTGCGGCAGGATTTTTGAGTCGGTGATCCGTATCTAATTCGATACGTAAACAGGGGTATTGCAAGCTGAATTCAGCCAGGATGGGTGAAAGTATCACTTGGCCAAAAGTTTGCGTAGCACTGATGCGTAGCGGCCCCTCTACCTTGGCTTGTAAGCTTTCGATTTCCAGCCTTGATTGCTGCAGCATTTCACGCAGGGTGGCTGCGTGCGCGGCAAGCCGCATGCCCGCTTCGGTAAGCGTGACTCGGCGCGTGGTTCTGAATACCAAAACGGTGGCAAGTTCAGCCTCTAAGCGCTTTACACTCTGGCTTACATGGCTTTTAGTGCAGCCTAGCTGATCGGCAGCAGCAGTAAAACTGCCTGCGCGTGCGAGGGCATCGAAGGCGAGCAAGGCATCGGGTGGGAGTATTGTTTTCATATGCAAACAGTGTGTCGTTTTTAGCTAGTTTATCGTAAATAAATTGCCGATTACTATGTCATTGTCAATTTATCAAAACGATGGTGTCAAAATGATCGCTAAAATCCGTAAGTTATTATGTTTTTCCCCTCTGTATTCTCTTTTTTCTGGGGTAAGGAAAAAGGGGGCTCTTGGGTATTTGTGTCGTGGCTTGGCGCGTGCATGGTGGCGTGGGATGCTGCCTTGTGGAAGGGCAATGCGTGAAGAGATTGAGGCGCTGGAACAAATTCGTGATCGTTGGCGTTCACGTTAATTAATTGATATTGCTCTTTGCTGAGGTGTTTTTATACGGACAATACTTGGCTATTTTTGATTTTATCCTGCACCACACCCCAGTTTATGCCTGAACGTTTTGGGCAATCCGCCTGAATATTTCATAAAATGATTGATTCCTTTTGGATTACTATAAAAATGGCTTAAATTGGCAACAGGGTGGAAGCGTTGGCTAAAATGGATTATTCCCGTTCAGACCTGCTTGCTTTTATGAATAAAGCATTGCAAATAGCAGATCAACTCGCCATCTGGCACGAAAAAAAGGGGGTGCACGGTGCGCTGCGGCCTGAATATTTAAGCTTTGTAGATGACGACGTTCGTATTAGCTCTGCTCATCCTGATGAAGCTGCGTTGAGCTTGCTTTGCTTGCGTTATACCTCACCAGAGCAGGCGGGGCGTCTGGCGCTGGTTGATAAGCGCAGCGATCTTTACTCCCTAGGGATTATTTTGTATGAGTGGCTAGTGGGGCAGCTGCCTTTTGCTGCAGATGATTTGCTGGATTTGGCTCACCAGCAAATGTCATCATTGCCTCCGCCCCCTATCTCTTTAGAGCCGCAATTACCCTTACAAATATCTCGTCTTATTTTAAAGTTACTCGCTAAATCGCCTGACGCGAGATATGCCACGGCTAAAGGTTTAGCAACTGATCTTTCTCTATGCATACAACAATTAGAAAAAAACGGACATATTTCTTTATTTGTTCTTGGTGATACGGATGTGGGATCGCAGTTCCTGATTTCAGATCGTTTATATGGTCGTGAGCAAGAAATTCAATATTTACAAGGGATTTATCAGCAGGCGGCTAAGGGGCAAACCCTTTTATGTATGCTGGCAGGATATTCCGGGGTTGGGAAATCAGCTTTAGCACATTCTATTCGGGATGAAATAGAAAATAAAGGCGGGCGTTTAATTGTTGGTAAGTTTGATCAATTCAGACGTGACTTCCCTTACTCTGCCTTAATAGAAGCATTTAAATCATTACTCCGCCAGGTATTAGCAAGTAAACAGGACGAGCTGGCTTTATGGCGTGAAAAATTATTAGATACTTTGGGCGAAAATGCCCAAATTGTGATTGATGTTCTGCCTGATCTGGAAAAAATCATCGGTACACAGGCTGCTGCGCCTTTACTTAGCGGAGATGCTGCCCAGCGTCGATTTAATGGGCTATTTGCTCAATTAGTTTGTTTGTTCGCGACTAAAGAGCGCCCTTTAACGATGTTTCTGGATGATTTGCAATGGGCCGATTTTGCATCATTAGCCTTAATACAATCTTTTGTGCAAGGCAGTTTGGGGGCCCATTTATTAATTATTACAGCTTATCGTGATAATGAGGTGAATATAAACCACCCCTTAATGAATATGCGTAATGATTTGCTTAAAACTAAAGCACAGGTTGAAACGCTGACTTTATTGCCATTACGTGCTGAGCATCTGAGCGAAATGATTCAGGATGCCTGTCGTTATATTTCAAATGCCCCTGCCTTAAGCCAATTATTAATGAGTAAAACGGAGGGTAATCCATTTTATGCACGGCAGTTTCTTAAAAATATGCAGGTTAAAGGGCAGCTTTTTTTTGATTATGCTGAGAATAGCTGGCACTGGCAATTAAGCCAGGCCCGTTTGCAAGACGCCGCCGATAATGTAGTCGAGCTGATGATGCAGCGTTTAAGTCGTTTTTCTATTGAAACGCAAACAATATTGCAAACGGCAGCGTGTATCGGTAAGCGTTTTGATTTAGTGTTGCTGGCCCGGGTGGAAAATAGTACAGAAACCCAATCTCTTACTTTGCTTGCCCCTGCTGTACATGATGAATTGCTCTTGGCTGTCAATGAGGGGGGAGGGCAAAAGATATTTCAATTTGCCCACGATAGAATTCAGCAGGCTGCTTATTCTATTGCCTTACAGCGTAATTTAAATGGCTTGCATTTAGAAATTGGTCGGCGGCTATTAGAGCAAATCTCTGCCGAGGCGACTGAAGCGCCTTTATTTGAAATTGTGGATCAGCTTAATTATGGTTTAGAAAAAGTACAATTACCTCAGGAGCGTTTAGCTTATGCTCAGCTTAATTTAAGAGCTGGAGTAAAAGCAAGAGCTGCGATGGCTTATCAGGCGGCTATCCGCTATCTGGAAACCGCGATTTCTTTATTGCCTGATGGTTCTTGGCAGAATAGTTATTTATTGACATTTGATATTTATTTAAATGCTGCAGAAGCTTGTGATTTATGTAATTTAGATGAGCGGTTTGAAGGCCTGATAGAGGTCTTATTGGCGCAGGGGATCAGCGCTTTGGATAAGGCACAGGCAAGAATAAGACAAAGTATTTATTATAGCCGCAAGGGCAGAATGGCTGAAAATCTAGAAGTAGGCCGCTTGGGTTTGATTTTATTTGGTATGGATATACCTGAAATAAATGATAGTTATGCCATGAATAACCATTTTCAAAGCGAAATGGTTATTTTTAGACATTATTTTTTAGATAAAGAATTATCTTGTGTCTATGATTTACCTTTTGCAACTGATCCGGAAACGGATGCTATTTTAAAACTGATTGCTTCAATATCAGAATCTGCTATTTTTACAAATTACCCTTTATTTTCACTGATTTCTGCCTTGGGTGTAAATAGGTCTATTGCTTTTGGTAATGCGCAGCTTTCTCCATTTTGCTATACCCTGCTGGGTATTACTTTAATCTCTCAATTTAAAAATTATCAGGATGCACGAAATATTGCGGATGCAGGATTAAAATTAAGCCGTGAAAAATTATTTGATTTATGGGGATATAACCGCGCTTTTACTTATTATACCTGGAATATTAATCACTGGACTTTACACGCCGAAACGACTTTGCCGTTATTAGATGAAAATTATAATCTGGCATTAAAAGCGCATGATTTAGTGTATGGCGCATATGTTCTGGTGGCTAAACCATGGAATCATTTTTTTCTTGGCCGCAGTATGCTGGATGTTATTTCTAGTAGTCAGCAGCTCACTCAATATTGCTTAACGCATGAGGTGATTTTTCCTGTAACGCTGGCCCAGCCTTTTGAAGCGGCAGCCAGGGCGATTCATGGCGAAACGGCCTTATTAAATGATTTAAATAGCGAAAATTTTGATGTGCAGGCTTTTCGGCAAGTTTGGGGTGAAGTGCCGATTGTAATGGCGGGTTTATATATTGCTCAGCTTTCTTTGTGTATTTACTCGCAAGAATATGATGCTGCTTTGGTATTGGCCGAACAAATAGATAAAGATTATCCATCTACCTATTTATTAAGTCTAACTTGGCGTTTTGCCCATGGTTTGGCACTTGCCGCGCTGGCAAGAAAAAGTACGGGCAAAAAGCGCTTAGCTTTTTTAAATACCCTATCTGAAATTACTGGGTATTTCGAGAAAATATCGCAGGAAGGCTCCCCTGATAATGTAGAACATAAATTGGCTTTTTTACATGCGGAGCAGGCACGTCTGGATAACCGTTTTGAAGATGCAGAGCTTTTATATGGGCATGCCATTCGTTTGGCTCAGCAAAGAGGTTTTTTGCTGGATGAGGGCTATTTTCACGAGATGCTTGGGCTGTGGCTGGAAGAAAGAGTCTATGCTTTTGAGCCTATTCAGCAGATTCTCACTCAGGCAGCTACCTGCTATCGTCAATGCCATGCTCTGGCATTAATGGGCCGGGTTGAGCTGCGCTTAAAAGTTTTGCCAAGGCAAGAGCAGGAAGTGATTCAAAACGATGTGGATGCACTGCATGCTTTGGATAGCTTGGATACTTTGGCTATTTTGCGTGCTGTACAGGCCATTTCAAGTGAAGTGGGTGTGCAGCCTTTATTGGGGCGTTTATTAAAAATAATTATTGAGGCCGCAGGTGCGGATCGTGGTGCTATTGTTGTCAGAGATCATGATCAATTGCATATTGAAGCAATTTTAAATTTTGATCAGCCTTCTTTACCAGAAAGTCTGCTACGTTTTGTATTTAATACAGGGCAAACTACTTTATTAAATGTGCTGACGCAGTTTTCTGAATTCAGGGGAGATGATTATTTTTCTCAGCATCGGCCTGCATCGATTCTTTGTCGTGCTTTGGGGCGGAGTAGTGCTGGGCGGAGGGTGCTTTATCTTGAGCACAGCACTATCAGTAATACTTTTTCAATGCAGCGCAGGCAAGTATTGGAATGGCTATCTGCTCAGGCTGCTATTTCCATTGAAAATGCGCAAATGTATCAAGAGCTTGAATCATTGGTGGCCAAGCGCACGGTGGAATTAGAACGCAACCGTAATGTATTGGAATCCATTTTAGAATTCTCCCCCGCTTTGGTTTCTTTAAAAGATTTAAATGGCCGCTATCTTCGCCATAATTTGCGCTTTGCTGAGTTATTTAATCGTGCGGGCGAATCTTTAGTTGGGTTTACTGATGAGGAAATTGCTGGAGCTGAAACTGCTAAACGTTTTTTGATTCAAGATCAGCGGGTTATTTCTGAAAATCGCCCGCAAAGGGTTGAAGAAGAAATTATGACTGCAGATGGATTGCATACCTTTCTGACGCATAAATTTCCGCTCAGGGATGCGGATGGCAGTGTGTATGCGGTAGGGGGAATTGCAATGGATATCACCGAATTAAAGCTGGCCCAGAAAACCGCCGAAGCGGCCACGCAGGCAAAAAGTGCTTTTTTAGCCAATATGAGCCATGAAATTAGAACGCCGATGAATGCGGTGATTGGTATGGCGCATTTGGCATTGAAAACAGATTTAAATGAACGCCAACGCGATTATGTGCAAAAGATTCATTATGCAGGGCAGTCTTTACTTGGAATTATTAATGATATTTTAGATTTTTCTAAAATTGAAGAAGGTAAATTAACGATAGAGAACATTGATTTTAATCTCGATCAGGTTTTTGCCAACATTGCGACGCTGACTTCGGGAAAAGCAGAAGACAAAGGCATTGAATATCTTTTTCAGGTTCATCCCAGTGTGCCGCGTTATTTGGTGGGAGATCCCTTACGGCTGGGGCAGGTGCTGATTAATATGGTGAGTAATGCGATTAAATTTACTGAGCAAGGCGAAGTACACGTCTCGTGTGAGCTCGTTAGCTCGGATGCAAAACAGGTTGTTTTGCGTTTTACGGTACGAGATACCGGCCTTGGAATGAGCAATGAGCAGTGTAAAAAGCTCTTTCAGCCATTTAGCCAGGCAGATAGCACCACTACGCGTAAATTTGGTGGCACAGGTTTGGGTTTGTCGATTTCTAAGCGCTTAGTTGAAATGATGGGCGGTGAGATTGGGGTAGAAAGTGTGCCTGATCGAGGCTCGGTATTTGGTTTTACCTGCACTTTGGGGCGAGAGACTGCACAGACTGCCAGCTCAAGCCGCTTGCCGCCTCATTTGCATGGCATGCGTATTCTGGTGGTGGATGATAATGCGGTGGCCCGTGAGATTTTGCAGCAGTCTTTAGAAAGTCTTACTTTTGTGGTTGATATGGTGGAATCAGGTGAAGATGCACTGGTTAATCTTCACCGTGCAGATGCGATTGAGCAACCTTACAGCATTGTGTTTACCGATTGGCGTATGCCAGAGATGAACGGTTTGGAGTTAGCACGCAGAATTAGTTTGGATAAAAGGCTTTGTCATTGTCCATCTGTGGTCTTGGTCACAGCTTATACGCGCGAAGATATTCGCGCCGAAGCGGAGGCCGCCCATGTGGATGGCTTTTTATTTAAGCCGATTAATCAATCTATGGTGGTAGATACCTTACTCACTATTTTTGCTCCTGAATTACTACGTGATGTGGCTTCCTTTACCCGTACTGATGTGGTGCCTAATTTAAAAGGGATGCGTGTGCTCTTGGTTGAAGATAATTTAGTGAACCAACAAATTGCATTAGAACTGATGCGCTCGGCTGGGGTGGTTGTGGATATGGCAAATAATGGACATGAAGCGATAGAAAAAATAGTTGAATTTGGCCCGAAATATTATCACTGCGTATTAATGGATTTACAAATGCCGCAAATGGACGGGCATGAAGCGACTGCCGTGATTAGAAGCGATAATGCTTTTAATTCATTACCCATTATTGCAATGACAGCGCATGCCATTAATGAAGAAAGAGCGCGTTGCCTTGCAGAAGGAATGAATGAGCACATTACCAAGCCGATTGATCCGGCTTTGCTATTTGAGCGTTTACAGTATTGGCATCAGCATCGTTTAAGCGCGGATGGTAGTACACGGGTGCATATTGGAGAAGTAGTGGTTCCTATGGATAATGCAATGATGGTAACTGCAATGGCCGAACCAGCTTTTATTGAGCCACCTAAATATCCTACTATGATTTCTGAATTAGATAAGCTGCAATTATTATCAGGTGTGGCGGGGTTGGATATAGAGGATGGTTTAGCCAGGCTAGGCAATAATGCGGCTTTGTATTGGCTGATTATTCAGCAGCTAGCCAGTACTGAGCAAGATAATGTGGCTAGAATTCGCGCAGCTTTAGCGTTGAATGATATGGAAACGGCCTTAAGAACAGCGCATTCTTTAAAGGGAGCCGCAGCTAATCTTTCGGTAAACGATGTAACGCAATATGCAACGCACGCTGAATCTTTATTACGGCGTGGTGAAATAGGAGATGAGCTATATAGCACTCTAAGCCAGCTGGATCAGGTGATGCAGGCTTTATGCAACGCTTTGCAGCAGGTAGAAAAGTAAATCGCTTGTTTTTTTTCGTTGCCCCATAAAAAAACACCGCAACGATTGCGGTGTTTTTTTATGGGGGGCTACTCTATTAAGCGGGAGCTTGGAGCTTGCCTTCCAATAGCTTTCTAATTTCAGGCATTTTATGTTCTAAATAATGAATGCTGGTGCTGCCTTTAATAAAGGCTTCATCCAATAGAAGCTGCTGATGCAAGGGGATATTGGTGTTAATCCCTTGTACCACCATTTCTGATAGTGCAATCCGCATTCTCGCCATCGCTTGCGCCCTGTCATCACCGTAGGTAATGATTTTACCGATCATCGAATCATAATGTGATGGCACGGTATAGCCTTGATAAACGTGTGAATCCACGCGTACACCTGGCCCACCTGGGGTATGGTAGGTGGTGATTTTGCCTGGGCTGGGAATAAACTTCAGCGGGTCTTCTGCATTAATCCGGCACTCAATGGCGTGGCCTTTGAGTTTTACGTCTTTTTGCGTATAGCGCAGTGGTAAATTAGCCGCTACACGAATCTGCTCTTGCACAATATCGATGCCGGTAATCATTTCGGTGACCGGATGCTCAACTTGAACACGGGTATTCATTTCAATGAAATAGAATTCGCCGTTTTCAAATAAAAATTCGAATGTGCCTGCGCCACGGTAATTAATTTTGCGGCACGCTGCTGTGCAGGTTTCGCCAATTTTTTTACGCTGTGCATCGGTAATGCCTGGTGCCGGGGCTTCTTCGATTACTTTTTGGTGGCGGCGTTGCATGGAGCAATCGCGCTCGCCTAGGTAAATCGCATTACCGTGCTGATCAGCCAAGATCTGGATTTCGATATGGCGGGGGTTCTGCAGGTATTTTTCCATGTAAACCATGGCATTACCAAAGAACTTTTCTGCTTCTGATTTGGTCAGTTCTACAGCTGCGATCAATTCTTCTTCATTATTGACTACGCGCATACCGCGGCCACCACCACCACCTGCAGCTTTAATAATCACTGGATAGCCAACCGCTTTACCAATTTTCATTAATTCCACTGGATCGTCTGGTAAGGCACCATCAGAGCCGGGCACGCAAGGCACACCCGCTTCTTTCATGGCGTCTTTGGCTGAGACTTTATCACCCATCAGGCGGATAGATTCCGGGCGAGGGCCGATAAAGGTAAAGCCAGATTCTTCTACACGCTGTGCAAAATCGGCGTTTTCACTTAAAAAGCCGTAGCCGGGGTGAATCGCTTGCGCTTCGGTAACTTCGGCTGCGGCAATCAGCGCAGGCACATTCAGGTAGCTTAAAGTCGATGAAGCCGGGCCGATGCAAACAGATTCATCGGCTAATTTAACGTATTTTGCTTCGCGGTCGGCTTCGGAATGCACGACCACGGTTTTGATGCCCATTTCACGGCAGGCGCGCAAAATGCGCAGCGCAATCTCACCGCGATTGGCAATCAGAATTTTTTCAAACATGGTTTACTCCGTGCGGAGTGAGGCGTTAAACGGGGCAAAGCCACACTACTTAGCGCTCACTAGCAATGAATGATTAGCCAATAATAAACAGTGGCTCACCGTATTCAACCGGGCGGCCGTTTTCGACCAAGATGGCCTTGATCACGCCAGCTTTGTCGGCTTCGATTTCATTCAAGAGTTTCATGGCTTCGATAATGCACAGCGTATCGCCCACATTAACTTGCTGGCCTACTTCTACAAAGTTTTTCGCTTCTGGGGACGAGGCGCGGTAGAAAGTACCCACCATCGGTGATTTAGCCACAAAGCCTTCTGGCTGGGCTTCTACTTCGGCGGCTACAGCAACCGCAACAGGGGCCGCTGCGGCAGGTGCGGCGGCAGGAGGCAGCTGGTATTGCATGGCTTGTGCGTAGGCAGGGATATTCTGATTAACACGGGTGATGCGAACGCGTTCTTCGCCTTCAGTCACTTCGAGTTCGGCAATGCCAGATTCTTCGACAAGATCAATCAGTTTCTTAAGTTTGCGCAAATCCATAGGGGTCTCCTCTCTATTATGAGAATTTTTGGGCTTTGATTAAATCAGGGGGCCTTGGGAGTAAAACGGAGTGCGAAATCTAGTGCGCATTCATAACCTTGCGCGCCTAGACCGCAGATAACGCCAACCGCGAGGTCGGAAAAATAGGAGTGATGCCGGAACGATTCGCGTGCATGAACATTGGATAGGTGGACTTCAACAAAAGGAATACTCACCGCGGCCAGTGCATCGCGAATAGCAACACTGGTATGCGTAAACGCAGCAGGGTTAATGATGATAAAATCCGTGCCGTCCAAACGGGCTGCATGGATACGATCAATGAGTTCGTATTCGCGATTCGATTGCAATACGTCAACGCGGGCAGCACGCAGTTGTCCCAGTTCGATGAGCTTGGAGTTGATGGTCTCTAGGGTATCAGCACCGTAGTGCTGTGGCTCTCTTGACCCTAGTAGGTTCAAATTTGGGCCATGTAGTACTAGGATATTGCGTGTGTTTTGCATCCGCTACTCATTTTTGTTGCCTATCATTGGGCGAAGTTTGCCGCAGTATGTGCGAATTTGTCCAGAAAAAGTGGGTAATTTCGGCGATTTGCATTCTAAAACGTTTGTTTGAAAGCTCGCCAAGCCAATCCACAAGCGGGTTTTATCGTACAAGGCGATACATGCTTTGTAGTTTTGTTACACCTTAAAAAAGGCTTATTTTGTATGCAAGTAGCTGACTTTGATTACCATTTACCTGAGTCTTTAATTGCGCAGTTTCCGCCAGAGGTGCGTGGGGCAAGTCGTCTATTACATATCGATGGCCTGACTCGGGAAGATTCACACTTTAGCGCGCTACCGCAGTTTTTACGCGCAGGTGATGTGCTTATTTTTAACGATACCAAGGTGATTAAGGCTAGGGTGTTCGGTAAAAAGGATTCTGGCGGAGCAATTGAGGCACTGATTGAGCGCGTTTTAGATGAGCATACTGCGCTTGCCCATATCCGTTCATCCAAGGCCCCTAAGCCGGGTGCAAGGCTTATTTTTGCAGATCGTTGGCCTGCTACCATGATCGAGCGCAAAGAAGATCTATTCAAATTGCAGTTTGATGGTGAAGAAAGTGTATTAGATATCTTAGAACAGGCGGGGCAGCTACCTTTGCCACCTTATATTACGCATACGCCTGATGGTGAAGATGCCAAGCGCTATCAAACCATTTATGCGCGTGATCCTGGTGCTGTTGCCGCGCCAACGGCAGGTTTACACTTTACTGAAGGTTTACTCGCACAATTACAGGTAATGGGTGTAAAAACCGGCTATCTCACTTTGCATGTGGGGGCAGGTACTTTCCAGCCTGTGCGAGTGGATGATATTGCAGAGCACACCATGCACCACGAGCGCTATTTTATTCCTGCAGCCACTATTGCCTTGATTGAAGAGGCGAAGGCGCAGGGGGGGCGCGTGATCGCGGTAGGGACAACTAGCCTGCGTGCATTAGAAGCGGCCTCACAGCAGGGCTTTCTGGCCCAGCCAGAGGGCGACACCAATATCTTTATTACACCGGGTTATCAGTTCCGGGTGGTTGATCGCTTAATTACTAACTTTCATCTGCCTAAATCCACTCTTTTGATGTTGGTGGCAGCATTTGTAGGTTTTGAGGAAATGCGCAGCGCTTATCAGCATGCTGTAGAGCAGGAATATCGTTTCTTTAGCTACGGTGATGCGATGCTTTTGGAGCCAAAGGCTTCAGTATAAAGGCAGCACTTGGCGGTGTTTCAGTTGATGTTATAGCTATGCCTGTGTGTTTATCAGCAGGTGCGTGGCATTTTTACGAGGCAAGCGCGTTGCTTTGCCCATGTCTTGGCGGTAATCTTGCCGCCCGCGCTGGACTGTGTTTCCGGCAGCGTTTATGGAATAAAAAATGTTGAAATTTGAATTAAAAACCACCAGTGGCGGCGCGCGTCGCGGCACGATGACTTTGAATCATGGCGTGGTAGAAACGCCGGTGTTTATGCCCGTGGGCACGTACGGCACGGTAAAAGCTATGACACCGCGCGATTTAAAAGAAATTGGCGCACAAATTTGCCTCGGTAACACTTTTCACTTGTGGCTGCGCCCAGGTTTGGAAGTCGTTGAGCAATTTGGCGGCCTGCATGAATTTATGGGCTGGGATAAACCGATCCTGACTGATTCGGGTGGTTTCCAAGTCTTTAGCTTGGGCGCGATGCGCAAAATCACTGAAGAAGGCGTGACTTTCCAAAGCCCAGTGAATGGCGATAAATTATTTTTAACGCCAGAAGAATCGATGAAAATCCAAACGGTGCTCAATTCCGACATCGTCATGATTTTTGATGAATGCACACCGTACCCGGCCGATCGCAAACAAGCAGGGGACTCGATGCGGATGTCTTATCGCTGGGCCAAGCGTTCACGCGCGGAATTTGATGCGCAGCAAAACCCGAATGCGCTGTTTGGTATTGTGCAGGGTGGTATGTATGAAGACCTGCGTGATGAATCGATTGCCGGTCTTTTAGAAATTGGTTTTGATGGTATGGCGATTGGCGGCTTGTCGGTGGGCGAGCCTAAAAAAGATATGGAGCGCATTCTGGCGCATACTGCGCCCAAATTGCCAGTGAACAAGCCGCGCTATTTAATGGGCGTAGGCACGCCTGAAGACCTTGTGTATGGGGTTAGTCAGGGTATTGATATGTTCGATTGCGTGATGCCCACTCGCAACGCAAGGAATGGCATGTTATTTACGCGCTTTGGCGATGTAAAAATCAAAAATGCCAAACACAAGCTCGATAAGCGTCCTTTAGACGAGACGTGCACCTGCTATACCTGCAAAAACTTTAGCCGCGCTTATCTGCATCATTTATTCCGCACGGGCGAGATTCTGGCCGCTCAGCTCAATACTATCCACAACCTGCATTACTATCAAGTGTTGATGGCAGAGATGCGCGCTGCAATTGAGGCGGATCAATTTACCAGTCATGTAGCGCAATTCCACGCAGATCGTGCGCGCGGTGTAGATTGATTTAAGGTGGGTGTGCCCACGCAGTGCTAAAAAAACGGCATAGCTCGCGCTATGCCGTTTTTTATTAGATTGCCGTATTACTTCGCTAATTCCAGCTCATGTTTTACGGGCAGGGCAATTTTGTTTTCTGTGCTGTATTGGTAGTCATGAAAAATATGCTCAGCCGACAGAATCTGGTAACTACCATCTTCGTGCTTGTGGCTGGTATCTTTCAGGCGATAGGTGTAGTGACCACAGGTCCAGCAATCAAAATTGCGCATGTGCGTGCAAAGGCAGGTTTTATCCATTACTTTGATACGCTTTGCATCGGGCTCAATGGCAATCACGCGGTTATAGGCTTCGATATAGCTACAGTTTCCCTTGGCATCGAGCAGATAGCCGTAGGCTTCGCAGTTTGGACGAATACCTGCGCCAATCGATGGGCTGTTTTTTAACATGCGCATCGGATAGCCCGTTGGGGATATCTGGTTGACTTCGATATTCTCTTCGCTGGTTTTGAAGTATTCCTGCTGCACATTGGCAGGCAGGCCGCATTCTTCGGACACGGTAAAGCGAGTCGCTACTTGAACTGCAGCAGCACCTGCCTCCAGGTAGGCCACAGCATCCGAACCAGTAAAGATACCACCAGCGGGAATAATTGGGATATCCAGATGCTCATCCAGCATAAACTGGTGAACTTCGGCCACGATGGTCGCCAAATCGTATTGCGCCCAATCCATGCCAAAGCCTAAGTGGCCACCCGCTAAGGGGCCTTCAACCACAACATAATCGGGCAGGCGGTTGAGTTTGGCGTTTTTACGCAAAAACAACTGCAGGGCGCGCACGGAGGAGACAATAATTCCCAGCTTTGCATCTCTAAAGCGCGGGTGATCTTCGATCAGCCCCATCGATCCCAGATGCAAACCCGCTGCCAGCGTAATCCCGTCGATACCTGCATCAAGTGCTGCCGTTAAACGAACCCGAAGTGTTTCTTTCGGGGCGTTCATGGTGAGCTTTTCCATGCAATTGATAAAGACCAGCCCATCACCGCGCTTGGCCTCCATCGTTTTACTCACGTGCAGCTTGGTGGCTTCTTCTAGGCGACCTAAATCAAACTGAACTTCGGATTTATCAGAGTTGCTGACATTGTGTTTATATTGCTGGAGCTTTTCTTTAACTTGCTTGGTTTTGTAGCGACGATCAGTCACCGTGTTGATCATGGCGTCTGAAATATGGCCAACACCGCCGAGGCGAGCTGCTTCAAGCGCTAGGTCCGCAGTGGAAATATCAACACCCATGCCGCCAATCATGATCGGCACTAACTCTTTTTTACCGAAGCGAAGGCGGAAATCATCTACACGTTTCATCGTTTGTACTTTAACCAAGTAATAAAAAGGGGCTAAACCTTATATGCACCGCATATTTTTCATCGTAATAACACCATGAGGGTGGGGATTTTGCTGGTAAATTCAAATTAAAATGAGCATTTGAATTACGGTAATTGTTGCTTTACCGCTCTTTTCTGCGCTTTTTATCCCTCGCACCCCATGATTTTAATGAAATTATCTCACCATTTATGGATCAATTTATCATTTAAATCAGCCAGCTAGCGCTGCTTTTTGCAAGGTGATGAGATCTTTAATCCCTTTTTCTGCTAAATCTAATAATGTATTCATTTCTGCACGGCTAAATGCTTCACCTTCAGCTGTTCCTTGTACTTCTACAAATTTTCCGCTGCCAGTCATCACCACATTCATATCGGTTTCGCAGTCAGAATCTTCCGGATAATCCAAATCTAACACGGCAACACCTTTATACACACCTACCGAAATAGCAGCTACATGCTCACGAATGGGTGATTTACTGAGCTTGCCAGCGGCAATCAAACCATTGACTGCATCCGTTAGCGCTACAAATGCGCCGGTAATGCTGGCGGTACGGGTGCCGCCGTCTGCCTGGATGACATCGCAATCAATCACAATCTGGCGCTCGCCTAAGGCGGCCATATCCACAACTGCACGCAGTGAGCGGCCAATGAGGCGCTGAATTTCCTGGGTGCGGCCGCTTTGCTTGCCCTGAGCGGCTTCACGGCGCATACGGGTATTGGTAGAGCGTGGCAGCATGCCGTATTCGGCGGTCACCCAGCCTTGTCCCTTACCTTTTAAAAAAGGCGGCACATTTTCTTCTACCGAAGCGGTGCAGAGGACTTTAGTATCGCCAAACTCGATCAAGACCGAGCCTTCAGCATGGCGGGTGTATTGGCGAGTAATGCGGACACTGCGAAGTTCATCGCTAAGGCGTGAGGAAGGGCGCATGACGGGTCTCGTTATAGTAAGTTTTGGCGATTATACCTTTGCTAGGGCATTTCTAATGCCTTGCAAAGCCTGAGCCTGCAATAAGTCACACTGACACACTACAGTGACCATGTGACTGATATGTGGCGAAGCTAAAGAAGTTTGTTCAGATAGAGAGACATACGATAAAAGTGGGCCATGGCCATGGGGTTTATCCCCTGCGCGGCATCGGTACTATTTTTTGAAAACCAGCCCCAATATTGTAAATAGCACAGGCTGATGGAGTAAATAAATAAGCAGGCTATGCCGTCCCAGCCAGCGAACGGGGGCCAGAGACTTGGCCGCACCTGTGTTTAGCCAGTTTGCGGGTATCAGGCTTTGGGCAGCAACACCTAGTAAAACAACACCAAACCAAGGCAGTAGCGGCACATAATCTTCGGTTATCGGCTTGTAGGTCATCATGCCCAGCCAAGCGAGGGCGGGGTGATTAAACAGCGGTGCTTGCAGATAATTACCCAGTGCAATACAGGCAAGGCCCAGTGCGATGCTTAGCCCTGTTTTTTTGACGAAAAAGGGGGCAAGCAGTCCCGCCACAAAAAAGAAATGCAGCACGCCAAACCAAATGATTGCATGTGGGAAAATAAACCAGCTACCTAGCGTGGCCGCCCCTGCACAGGCTAAAAGCTTTATTTGACGTCTGATGCTGGGTTGAGTGCCCGCAGAGAAACCAGCGACAGCTGCAAACAGGGTGACGATTAAAGTGCGTAGCGCCACCCATTCAGGATCTGTGTCGGTTCGGACAGCGAGCTGGCCAAAATAAGCCAGATCAAAGCAAAAATGGAAAAAAACCATGAGTACAACGGCAATCCCCCGGAGTAAATCGGGGAGAGGGCTGCGTACTTTTGAGGGCATGGGCATTATTTAGAATATTTTTGAATGGCTGCCTGAATTTCGGCAATCGCCGCTTCGATATCCTCATCCGTAATATTGGCGCCCACAGATGAAGGATCAATATGCGTGCTGATGGTGTTGACATCTAATTTTTGGGTGGAAACAAAAGCATTTTCAGAAAAGAACTGATCATCTGCATCGTGCCAGTTAATGCCTAGCGCGCTGATATTGTCTGCAAATTTACCGCCATGTAATTCGGCTTGATCCATCAACTGCGGGATAGAAAACAGCACAGGAAACGAAGATAAAAAATGGATCAGCTGGCTTTCTGTAACACCACCCCACAGACCATCTGTGCAAAGCAGCAGGGTATCGTTATCGCATAGTACTATTTTGCCACCCAGCTCAATTTCTGGTTTGAGTGTGCCACCCAGACAATTATAAATTTTGTTACGCTCAGGATGAAATAAGGCTTCTTCGGCGGTGATTTTTCCATCATTCAATAGTTTTTGTACTTTGGAATGATCTTTGGTTTGTAGCAAAATCTCGTTTTTGCGTAGCAAATAAAGCCGCGAATCGCCTACATGCGCCCAATGCAAAATACCATCCTGAATAATCCCCGCCACAACCGTAGTGCGGGGAATCTCAAGTAACTGATGCTTGCTGGCGTAATCAAAAATCGCACGATGGCATTGCATTAAGGCATCTTGCAAAAATTGATTCGGGCTTTTTAGTATGGGTTGTGCTTTTTTCTGAAACTGATCTGTGAGCAACTCAACGGCGATTTGCGCCGCAATCTCGCCGTGTAAATGCCCGCCCATGCCATCAGCGACGACGAGCAGCAGCGCATCCCGGCTATATGAATAGCCAAGGCGATCTTGATTATATTGCCGTCCGCCTTGGCGGCTATTTTGATATACGGTGAATTTCATTCTGTTTCCAGCTGGCCTTTATTTGAATACTCCACCCATTTACGGCGCAGGGTATTAACAATGCCAGTACGTTTAACTGGGGCTGAGCCACGTTCTAAAAGTTGCTTTTGTAATTGCGGCACGCTTTGCGGCCTGCGGCTTGGATCAAGGCTTAGGCAGGCAGAGATCAGCTCGAGAAGCTCGGGCGAGTAGCGATCGCCATATCGATCATGCAGCTTAAGCACCTTATCTTCTTTTAAGCGCTGATCGGCAGCCTGTGGTGCGGTACCTGAAATACAAGCAAACAGGCTGGCCCCCACGCCATAAATATCGGTCCATGGGCCATGCGCATCTTTTTTATTATATTGCTCGGGCGCGGCAAAACCCGGCGTATACATTGGGGTGAGCTTGCTTTGCTCTAAGGCCAATGTTTGGCGAGCCGAACCAAAATCAAGTAACACAGGCGAGCCATCTTTGCGGATATAAATATTGGCAGGCTTGATATCTAAGTGCAGCAGCTTATTGAGGTGAACTTCGCGTAAACCATTAAGTAAATGATAAAACACATGGCGAATCAGTCCCTCATCTACCCCGCCTCTGCTGTGCTTGAGCTGGATTTCTTTTTGCAAGGTGCGGCCACGCTCGTATTCCATCACCATGTAAACAGTGTCATTTGCACGGAAAAAATTACGCACCCGTATAATGTTGGGATGCTGAATATGAGCAAGGGTTTTACCCTCTTCAAAAAAACACTTTAAGCCGTGGCGGAACAAAGCGATATTCTCTTCGCTGCGTGCTTGTACCAGTTCGCCTTCGGTTCTCAGTGCTAAAGAATTAGGTAAATACTCCTTGATGGCGACGGGATAATCTTTTTCATCATGCGCCAGATACACAATGCTAAAGCCACCTGCCGACAGCAGTTTAGCGATCGTGTAGTTCTGTAATTGATAGCCGCGTGCGAGCGGTTGATTGCTTGGGGTTGCCATCCGTATCTTTTCGTTATACTTGTGTATCTGTTAATTCTGATTTCAGCCTGAGGGAATGTAAAGCAAATCCCTTTAAAGGAGCTCTAATGATTTTAAGCATGACTGGTTTTGCCTCTGTTCAGCGCGAATTGCCAGGTGGCACGCTGAGTATCGAGCTCCGTTCGGTGAATCACCGTTTTCTAGATCTTACACTGAGAACACCCGAAGAGCTGCGTCCTTTTGAAGGAGCGATTCGTGAACGGGTGGCTGCCAAATTAGCCCGGGGCAAAGTAGAGTGCCGGGTAAACTGGAATGCGCGTGCTGGTGGTGAGTCGGCCTTACAACTGAATACCGAATTATTGCAACAACTATTAGCCGCTGCCGCTGTGGCTAAGAAAATTGCGCCTCTGGCTGCCGAGCTTCAGTTGGGCGAGTTATTGCGTTGGCCAGGGGTGCTTTCTGCTCAAGTGGCTGCACCAGAATCACTCGGCGCTGCTTGCCTAGAAGTATTGGGCGAAGCGCTAACCGATTTTAGCGCCAGCCGTGGCCGTGAAGGCGATAAGCTCAAAGCACATTTATTAGAGCGCATCGCAGGCATGCAAGCGATTGTGGATCAAGTCACCCCACTGATCCCGCAACTAGCCGCATCTTATGAAGCCAGAATGAAGGCGCGCTTTTTAGATGCACTGGGCACCATGGACGACGACCGCGTTCGCCAAGAAATTGTGATTTTTGCGCAAAAAATTGATATCGACGAAGAACTCTCACGCCTAAACGCTCACTTTAGCGAAATTCGCCGCATCTTAGATAAAGGCGGCTCCGTCGGCAAACGTCTCGATTTCCTCATGCAAGAACTTAACCGCGAAGCGAATACCCTAGGCTCGAAATCAGTCAGCGCCGAAACCAGCCGTGCCTCAATTGAGCTAAAAGTATTGATTGAGCAGATGCGGGAGCAAATTCAGAATATTGAGTAGTGTTTATGCCTGCGCCCATAAAAAAAAGCCCAGCAATGAACTGACCCCAATTAGTTGGACAGTATAAAAACTAGGCGCTCAAGGGCTGGGTTCTGTATTGCACAGGACTCAGCCCTTTTAACTTCAACTTGATTCGGTCGTGGTTATAGTAATGGATGTAATCCACGATGCCTTGCTCTAGTTGCTCAAGACTCGTGAATTTTTCTTGGTAGAAGAACTCTGACTTCAACGTGCCAAAGAAGCTTTCCATCGTTGCATTATCATGGCAATTCCCTTTTCTTGACATACTTTGCACCAGCCCTTTTTCTGCCAATTGCTGCCGATACCCTGCCATTTGATACTGCCAACCTTGATCTGAATGCAGCAGCGGCTTTTCATCTGGGCGCAGCCTCGCTAAGGCTTTCTTTA
>NZ_JBHTBQ010000017.1:0-31231 GCF_042664895.1 Iodobacter arcticus | reverse complement strand
CGCCGATGATAGTGCAGATTACCTGTGTGAAAGTAGGTCATTGCCAGACACCCCCTTACTGAGCGAATCAAAGATTCGCACGTTAAAGTAGTAAAGATGCTGTAAACAGAACCCCCGTACTCGAAAGAGGCGGGGGTTTTGCTATTAGTGAAGCAGTTGTTTTTATAGATCGAATTAAATTGTTTGCTGAGTAACACAAGCAGGCAGTTACACCGTTTAAGTCTGGTGACCATAGCAAGGCGGCCCCACTCCTTCCCATCCCGAACAGGACAGTGAAACACCTTAGCGCCGATGATAGTGCAGATTACCTGTGTGAAAGTAGGTCATTACCAGACACCTTATATTGAGCAAATCTAAGATTTGTTCAGCACCAAAAATAGCCCCGATATCGTTTGATATCGGGGCTTTTTGTTTGGGTTTTACATTGTTAATCTAGTGGTAATATTGTTTTTCCATACATTTCATTAAGTATTTGGGCCATTGCTGTATAAATAGCTGAGGCGCCGCAAATAATTCCTTCAATCCCTGCGATTTGTTTAATAACTGGGCTGCCTGTGTAATCGCCAATGGCTAATAAGGCAAAAAGAATCGTGAGTGATCCAAAAATAAATTGGGTGGCTTTATTTAGCTTGAGTGTGCCAATAAATAAAAATGCGGTAAAGATGCCCCACATGCCGAGATAGGCAGTCATGCTATTAGCGGAGCTGGCTTCTGCAAGGCCTAGCTTGGGTAGGAGCAGTAGTGCTACCAAAGTAAGCCAGAACATGCCGTATGAGGTGAATGCAACGGTGCCAAAGGTATTTCCTTTCTTCCATTCCATAATACCTGCAATAACTTGGGCTATGCCTCCATAGAAAATGCCCATAGCTAAGATCATTGCGCTGAGTTCGATGATTCCTGCGTTGTGCAGATTAAGCAGCACGGTGGTCATGCCAAACCCAAGTAATCCTAATGGCGCTGGATTGGCGGTTTGGTCTTGAATGTGGACGGTCTGGGACATATTAAGTTCTGTTGAAATTTTTAAAGAGGCGCGATTATACCGAGCTTCACCTTGGAAAAATTTGGCTTAGATTAACTTGGCAGTATTTACTCTATAAACGGTGCTATGCGTCTGTTTTTATTGATTAAGTTGTGTGTGCTTGGTATTTGCCTGTTAATAAATGGTGGGTAAGAGTAAGCTTAAATATGCTAAGGATGGTAATTAATAAGGAGAGGGAAATGGTTAAAAGTATTATTTCTGATATGGATGGCGTGATTTATCGCGGCAAGCAATTAATCCCTGGTGCAAATGAATTTGTTCAGCGTTTATTAAGTAGCAAGCTGCCCTTTTTGTTTTTGACTAATAATGCAGAGCAAACGCCGCTCGATTTAAAGCTAAAGCTGGAAGCACTGGGTATTCATGGCTTGAGCGAAGAGAATTTTATTACCAGTGCCATGGCTACGGCGATGTTTTTGCGTAGTCAAAAAGAGCGTGCCACTGTTTTTATTATTGGCGGTGGGGGGTTAATTAACGAGCTTTATAATGTAGGTTTTTCTATTTCTGAAAGTAAACCTGATTATGTGGTGGTGGCGAAATCGAGTAGTTTTAATTTTGATCAGATGAAAAAAGCGGTACGTTTTATTAATGGTGGCGCTAAATTTATTGGCACCAACCCCGATATGATTGATCCGGTTGAAGGTGGTGGCAGCGAGCCTGCCGCTGGGACGATTCTTGCTGCGATTTCAGCGGCTACTGGCAAGATGCCATATATTGTGGGTAAGCCCAATGCTTTAATGATGACACTGGCGACACGTAAATTGGGAGTGCATCCAGAAGACACATTGATGATTGGCGATAGAATGGATACGGATATTGTAGGGGGTATGGAGGCAGGAATGAAAACGGCCTTGGTGCTTTCTGGGGTATCAAACACCGAGATGATCGAACAATTTCCGTATAAGCCGGATTATGTGTTTAATCATGTCGGTGAAATTGATTTTACTGCGCTTTAGGCTGGGGTGGCCGGGGCATCAAACCGGCCTTCTGCAGCTAATTCACGAATTTTTCTAATGGTTTCTAAATCGGTCTGCTGCCAGGCGGCTTTTAGGAATTTTGCGTACTCTTCTTCCTCTCCTTGATCATCCATTGGCGTTTGGTAATGAAAACGTACAAATAGCATATTGCTTTCGGGCTCTTCAATTTTCATAAGCAAAGTGCCGCCCGCATGTTGATCGCTGGGCTCGGTATCGTAGCGCACATGCAATTCATTGACTAAATGAATTCGATCTTGAATTTGCATCGCGCCAATGGTGATTTTTCGCAGTAGATGGATATCGCTACGTTCGATAACTTCTACGCTGTCCACATGGGCCATAAATAGATCAGGCGCTTCTGCACGCAGTACTAAACCTTGCCAGAGCGTTGCTCTGCTCAGGGAAAAATCGTTAGACGGGTCATTAACCGCGACCAAGTGTTCTAGTTGCAAAATAACTCTCCTTAAACCGCTAGTATAGCGAATGCCGTGCTTCACTCATTGAACAGTAGCATTTATTTCAAGCTCTGCAGATATGGGGTGTGTTGCAGTGATCTGTGATCAAACAATATAAATTGTAGCTGTAATTGTACTTTGGATAATTATTTTTATGTGTATATAATTTAGTGTGGATAGCATTTGATTCTTATAAAAATTCATTTGTGATAATGCAAAGTGAAGGCCATTTTGAAAGATAATTCTGATTTTTATAGGGGATTAATTTTCTAATTATTAATGTTGTGCAGTGATAGTTCGTTCATATCTTTAGTGTGTTGCATGGGATAAAAAAAATGATAAATCCAAATAATAAACCGATTGGCGTGATTGATGATGAGCAAGCTTTAGATATTGTCGGCGATGCCGTGCTCAAACTGTGGGATGTAGTCGATGAATTAGCACGTTTACGCCCTGCACATACGCCGGATTATCACGTTACTATTTTCGGCTCGGCACGTATTCAGGAGGGGTCTTCATCGTATGAGGCCGTTAAACAACTGGCTAGCGAATTAGCTGCAATGGGGTGCCGTATTGTGACTGGTGGTGGGCCTGGCTTGATGCAGGCAGCGAATGAAGGCGCGAGAGATGGTGCGCCTGATCGCCCTGAAGCTTCAGTAGGTATTCGGGTTGATTTAGATTTTGAGCAAAATGTAAACGATTTTGTAGGTAAGGTTTACGAGCACAAAACATTTTTTTCCCGTTTACATCATTTTATTTTGCGCTCTAATGCTTTTATTGTGACTTCGGGCGGGATTGGTACTTTATTAGAGCTAGCGATGGTGTGGCAATTGATTCAGGTTCGTAAGCTCTACGATACGCCCTTGATTCTGGTGGGGGAAATGTGGCACGAGCAGGTTGATTGGGCGCGGCGCTATATGGTTGAAAATAATGCCGGATTAGCCAGTGAAGTGGATATGCAGATTCCGATTGTGGTTGATACGATCGAAGATGCGGTACAGCTGATTCGCGAGCATCATGAAGAATGGCAAATGATGGGGGCATTATTAAATAATTAAATGGTGTGCCAAGCTCAGTTGAGTATCAGATACTGCATGTTGTTAAATAACAAAGCCCTCAAATGATCGAGGGCTTTGTTTATTTATTTTTATTATTTAGCGCTGCGGGCTAAATAGCCCGTCGCTCGGAGAGTCTTAATAGATAACAAGCTTTGTGCCAGCCTGAATGGACTTTACGCTATTCCATTTTTTTAAATCCGCGGTAGCCACTTTATAACGCTTTGAAATGGATGCAAAGGTATCACCGCGTTTGGCGATATATTCACGGCCATCCTTACCAGCTGCTACGCTCTGGCGTTTCACGGATACACGTAAAATTTGCCCGACTTGTATTTGCCCATCTTCTGCTTTATTCATGGCTTGCAGTAGCGCTACATTCATTCCATAGCGCTTAGCAATATTGTATACGGTGTCACCTTTAGTGACCCGATGCTCAGCACTGGCTAGCACGGGTGCATGAGGCTTGTCGTTTGCTCCGGTATCAACGGGCTCTGCTGCACGGTTTGCAGCTAAGGCGGTGAGGGTTTGTCGATCAGACACATCTAATCCCGTGATTTTAGGCACTAGGATCGTTTGCCCGCGGGCAATACGCTCACGGCCACCGATATCATTGATTTCTTTTAGCTCGTTAGCAGCAACGCCAAATACAGTGGCAAGTTGCTCAAAAGATTCGCCTTGCTTGGTGACATAAGGCTGCCAATTGAGCAGGGGCTTGTCGTAGTCAGCTAGATTCTTTTGGAAAATTGCTACTTTTGCGATGGGTAAGACTAAGGAGCGATCATCTTTATAGGCAATCACTGGGCGAATAAAACCCGGGTTGAGTCGTAAGAGCTCTTCTACCGGTGTTTCGGCCAGCTCAGCAGCGACTTTTACATCCATATGCTTGCCGACGGTGAGCGTGGCAAAGTAAGGCTTATTAGGCAGGGATTCGAGTGTCACGCCATAGGCGCTAGGATTGGCGATGATATTGCGCACTGCTAGCAGCTTGGGCACGTAGTTACGCGTTTCGTCTGGCATGCGTAAATCAATAAACTGCGTGCCAAGGCTGGCGGCTTCATTTTTAGCTACGGCACGTGCCACAGCCGTTGGACCCCAGTTATAAGAAGCCAAGGCAAGCTGCCAGTCGCCAAACTGGCTGTAACTACCGCTTAGGTAGTCCAGAGCGGCACTGGTGGCTGCTACCACGTCGCGGCGGCCGTCATACCACCATGTACGCTCTAATCCGTAGTCTTTGCCAGTGGCGGGCATAAACTGCCACATTCCTGCTGCTTTTACCGATGATTCTGCCCTTGGGTTGAAGGCAGATTCAATCATGGGTAAAAGCGCGATTTCCATGGGCATGCCGCGTTTTTCAACTTCATTTACCACATAATACAAGTAGGGGGTGCCGCGTTTAATAATGCGGTTTAGATATTCTGGGCGGCTGGCGTAGTAGTTTTCCCATTTGCTGACCAATTGATGATCCAGCTCTGGAATGGTAAATCCTGTACGGACACGCGCCCATAAATCGGCGTACTCTGGTGCGCTGACTACTTCAGAAAACAGCGCGTCGATGGTGCGATGCGTGTCGTCTTGCAGGATAAAATTGGGATTGTGCAGCTGGTAATCGATTTTGATGGGAGCTAGGGTATCAGCGTACGAACCCAAGGAACAGAAACCTGAGATAAGGCCAACAAGGATGCGTTGTTTCATGGGTACCTGCGCTTAATAAATACAAATAATCGAGCGATGCTGCCGCTGCTGTCTAGTCTTGTCAATCTGTTTATGCTTAATGGCAGATATTCCTTTGAAATCAACGGAAGTTATCTTTCCACTTGCGCAGTGCAGCAAAAACATCTACGGCGGTCTCTGCCTGCGGATTTTGCTGTTGGGCTGCATGAATCACATCGACTTGATTGCAACGTAAATAGGGATTGCTGGCTTTTTCCTTGCCTATGCTTGATGGCAAGGTAGGAAGCGCTTGCTCAAGTAGTGCAGTATCACTTTGTATCCGCTCTTGCAGCGCTAAATTATCAGGCTCTACTGCAAGGGCGAACTTGAGATTAGCCAGTGTGTATTCGTGGGCACAGCAAACAAGAGTGTGATCAGGAAGTGCGGCAAAGCGCTGCAATGATGCATACATTTGCGCGGCAGAGCCTTCAAATAGCCGTCCACAGCCACCTGCAAACAAGGTGTCGCCACAAAAGAGCGCGTCTACGCCTAGGTAGGCCAAATGATCCAAGGTATGTCCCGGCACCGCCATTACTTTAAAATCTGTACCGAGCAGATGTAATGTTTCGCCATCTTGCACGGGCTTGGAAACATTTTTGATGCCGGCGGGTCCGAATACAGGCATCTGGTAATGTGACCAGAGCACGGGCAGGCCATCGACATGATCATGATGGTGGTGAGTAATCAAAACCCCCGCCAGTTCTAACTGATTTTCTTTGAGATAATGGATTAAGGGGAGCGCATCGCCAGGGTCTACTGCAATGGCATAACGGCCCTGCTGCAAAACCCAGATATAATTGTCTTCGAAAATCGGCACAGCGCTGATGCGGATCATAAAAGAATGCCTTTAAATGTTGATGCTCGATTGAACCACTTCGCAGATTGGCTCGCTACCCCATTAGGTCACTATTTGGCTAGTGCGGAGATGGATTGGTACGACCGCACAGTTACCGATATTTTTGGTTATAAGGCGGTGCAGCTTGAATTGCCGCAGCTCGATTGCCTGCGCGCTAACCGAATGGCATGGCGTTTACACGCCGGGCAAAGCGCTGGTGTGGCTTTGCGCTGTATGGGTGAAGCACTCCCTTTTGCTAATCAGAGTATTGATTTGCTTATCCTGCCCCATGTGCTGGATTTTGCAGCCAATCCGCAAGCGGTATTACGGGAGGCTGAGCGCGTATTAATGCCAGAAGGCCGTTTATTAATTACGGGGTTTAATCCTTGGAGCTTATGGGGTCTACGCCGATTAAAAAACGGGGTAAATCCTGCGCCTTGGCGTGGCAATTTTGTGGCTTTGCCTAGGCTCAAAGATTGGCTGAGCTTGCTAGGCTTTGAAACCATACGAGGTGAGTTTCTTTGCTATGGCTTGCCAGTACAAAGAGAAAAATGGCTCTCCAGAAGCCGATTTTTAGAAGACGCAGGGGATCGCTGGTGGCCAGCTGCAGGCGGCGTGTATTGCCTAGATATGGTGAAACGGGTGCATGGCATGCGTTTAATTGGACCAAAGTGGCGGACGGTGCCTGCGGTGGCTGGGGCGGTGACTGTGGCAGGCGTTGATAAGAGTAATGTTTTAGAAAAAGAACTTCAGCCGGAGAAAACGCAGCTTAAAAAATAAGCGGATCGTTAATTACGGGGACTGGGCTGATCGCAGCGGCGCGCAGCTTCGCTCATTTCTTGTAAAATCTTCAAGCCTTCTGCCCGAGTTTTGATGGCGAGTTTAATTTCATGCCCATTGCCAAAATTGCCGCCGCCAAAAGCGATACGCAGCTCCTCGTCGTTGATATCGACGATTTGCACCACGGTAAGATTAATAAAGCGCTTGGTTTCACTATTAGGTACAGGCCAAGGACAAAAAGGGGCTGCAAATGCGGCCTGACTAAATAATAGAGTGATGAGAAAAAGGTATCGTTTCATAGCGTGTTTTCCAAAATAATGGGTGTGTATTGAGCTTTGCGGGTGTAGGTCTAATGGTACGTTTTTCCAGGAAATAAGCATGAATAAAGTAGTGATTTACACCGATGGCGCGTGTAAAGGTAATCCCGGCCCCGGTGGTTGGGGAGCTTGGTTACAGTATGGTGATAAACAAAAAGAATTATGTGGCGGTGAGTTGGATACGACCAATAATCGCATGGAATTAATGGGCGTGATTAAAGCGCTGGGTATTTTAAGCCGCCCCTGTGAAGTGGTGATTTGGACAGACTCACAGTATGTTAAAAATGGTATCAGCACATGGATTCATGGCTGGAAGAAAAACGGCTGGAAAACGGCAGCCAAGCAGCCGGTTAAAAATGCCGATTTATGGCGCGAGCTGGATGCGGCACAGGCCCAGCACCAGATTGAATGGTGCTGGGTGAAGGGCCATGCAGGGCACGAAGGCAATGAGCGCGCCGATCAGCTAGCAAATAAAGGCGTAGAAGTTGCGCTGGGGCGCGGCTGATGCGGCAAATTATTCTTGATACCGAAACAACCGGTCTGCGGGTTGAGGACGGTAATCGTATTTTGGAAATTGCTGCGGTAGAAATGATAGACCGGCGTCTTTCGTCGTCTGATCGGCATTTTCACTGCTATATCAACCCGGGCCGGGATAGTGAAGAGGGCGCGCTGAATGTGCACGGCTTAACCACCGAGTTTCTGTCGGATAAGCCCAAGTTTGCGCAGATTGCTGACGAGTTCCTCGACTTTATTGCCGGTGCCGAAATCATTATTCATAACGCGCCCTTTGATGTGGCCTTTTTGAATATGGAATTGGCCAAGATTGGTCGCGGCAAGTTTAAAGATCATGTTGATAATGTGATCGACACCTTGGCAATGGCCAAAGATCAGCGGCCAGGCAAGCGTAATAATCTGGACGCCCTGTGCGATTTCTTTGATATCGACCGCAGTAACCGTACTCTGCACGGCGCGCTGATCGATTGCGAGTTATTGTCCGAAGTGTATTTGGGCCTGACGCGTGGTCAAGACAGCCTGCTGATTGATTTTGACCCCTATGCGGGCAATGATGCGGCACTGGCTTTTGCTAAAAGTAATCGCAAGCCATTACGCATTATTACGGCGACGCCAGAAGAGCGAGCCGAGCATGAGGCGTATCTTGCTGCATTAGATAAAAGCGTGAAGGGCGAGTGCCTGTGGCGGCAGCTGGAAAAAAGCGAATGATCGCGCTGATTCCTGCAGCGGGCAGTGGTTCACGCATGGTGTCGGTCACGCCTAAGCAATACCTCGATCTGGCGGGTAAGCCGCTGATTTGGCATACCCTGTCTGCCTTAGTCAAGGTCGCCGAGTTGGATCGTATTGTAGTGGTGATCTCGCCGGAAGATGAATGGTGGGGTAGCTTTGATTGGAGCGAGTTCAAGCGCCTAGATGTGCTGCGCTGTGGCGGGGCTAGCCGTGCCGAATCGGTGCTCAATGGCTTGCACGCATTGCAAGGGCCTGATGACTGGGTCTTGGTACATGATGCCGCGCGGCCCTGCTTAGACCCTGCCTTGGTCAGCCAAATGATTGCTGAGCTGGCCAACCATCCCGTAGGCGGTATTCTGGCCGTGCCGGTGGCAGATACTTTAAAGCTGGCGCAGGCAGGCCAACATATTGCACATACCCACCCAAGGGATGGTTTATGGCAAGCCCAAACGCCACAAATGTTCCGCGTAGTGCAATTGGCTCATGCCTTGGCGATAGGAATGGGGCCGGATATTACCGATGAAGCGAGTGCTTTAGAAAAACTCGGCTTGCAGCCCAAATTAATCATGGGCAGCCCGTGGAATTTAAAAGTGACTTATCCACAAGATTTACGCTTGGCTGAGCTGATTTTGGCGGCTGCTGCTAGAGAAGCATAAAGTGGAAATCTGCTAAACAACACAGAGAAAACAATGAGAATAGGGCAAGGTTGGGACGTACATCGTCTGGTAGAAGGGCGTAAATTAATTTTGGGTGGGGTGCATATTCCTTTTGATAAGGGCCTGTTAGGCCATTCAGACGCTGATGCCCTACTGCATGCCATTACCGATGCGGTTTTAGGGGGCGCGGGCTTAGGTGATATTGGCCGGCATTTTCCTGATACGGCGGCTGAGTTTAAAGGGGCAGATAGTCGTGTCTTGCTGCGAGAAGCGGTGCGCCGTGTGCGGGAGGTGGGCTGGCAGATTGGCAATGTGGATGCATCTATCTTAATTCAGCAACCTAAAATGGCTCCGCATATTGTGGCAATGGTGGCCAATATCGCCAGTGATTTGGGTGTGGCGCTAGGGCAAGTGAATGTAAAAGCCAAGACCTATGAAAAATTAGGGCCAGTGGGTGCTTCAGAATCTGTGGAAGCACAGGCGGTGTGCCTGCTACTTGCTGTGTAAAACAAAGGCATTGCGGCCTTGCCGTGATGCCTTTTTATGAGGTGATGAATTCACAATTCAAATAGCAAGTTTATATCGTATTACTTGCTTATTAATTGTTTCGATCTACCAATTAATTGTTTAACATTTAAATTATTAGAAGTTATAAATAACAATCATATTGATTCAAATTTATTGGTATTCTTTTGCCTTTTTTATGCTTTTCTTTAAGCGTATCCTGAACGCGCTTATTTCATCAAAGAAAGTGCCTGTAATGATTGTCCATCCCCCTGTACATTGGTTTCGCCTCTTATTTGCTTGGCGAGGATCGATTTTGCCCGCTATTTTTCCACGATTGATGTTGGTATTAAGCTGTGCCTTGGTGGTGGTGATTTTTCATCGCTTTACTCAAGGCTTTGGTTTGCAATTATCTGTAGGTGCTTTTAGCTTAATTGGTCTTGCTTTAGCTATTTTTCTGGGATTTAGAAATAGCTCGAGTTATGAGCGCTATTGGGAGGCAAGAAAGCTTTGGGGCGCGTTGCTGATTAATGCCAGATCTTTGCAAAGGCAGGCTATGTCGATGACCTCTTTACCTGCCGATCATGCTGAGTTGCATGAGTTTTCTCAATTATTACAAGCTTTCGCTTACGCTTTAAATCACCAGCTACGCTGTACCGATCCTCGCTCTGATTTGTATCGTTTATTGCCTTATCCACTGGCAAAAGAGTTAAGTGTTGTGCGTTATATTCCTTCAATGGTTTTAGTGCAATTGGCTCAGTATTTATCTGTTTGGTATCGTACAGGAAAAATAGACGTTATTTTGTTTCAGTCTATGGATGCAAACTTAAATCATTTATCTGATATTCAAGGTGGCTGCGAGCGAATTATGACTACGCCTATTCCTTATGCCTACAGTGTACTGATTCACCGTACTATTTATATGTATTGTATTTTATTGCCCTTGGGGCTGGTGGATAGCTGTGGTGTTCTTACACCATTAATTACAGTGTTTATTGCCTATACTTTTATGGCGCTAGAAAATATCGCAAGCTCTTTAGAGTTGCCCTTTGGTTTCGAGCCCAATGATTTAGCACTGAATGCCATTTGCCGCACCATCGAGCGTAGCCTTTTAGAAATGCGTGGAGAGACCACTCTACCGCCTGCGTGTTTACCGCAGAAAAATTATATTCTGGATTAAGTCACTCTCCTGCTTTAATGAGCGGGTTATCGGTATTGGATGCGCTTTGGATGAAAAAGGCTGGCTATGTACGCAAGGCGATGCAGCTTACTGTTTTCTTTATTCTTGGCCTGCCCAGCAGATGGCGTGCAACTGGTGGGGGCTGAAGTACCTCCTTTTGCAACGAGCGGTGCCGGAGGAGGTAGCGGTCTTGCGGTTGAAATACTCCAGGAAGCGGCCAAGCGATTAAATGAGTCTACAGCGGTAAGCGTGATGCCTTTTGCCCGCGCGATGGCAGTGACAATGCAAGGATCAGACATTCTTGTTACTCCGCTGGGCCGGGTGGCCTCTCGCGAAGATAAATATCAATGGGTGGCACCTTTAATGGATGAGGTGTTTGTGCTGATTAGTCATAAAAAGCATCAGGCACGGCCTTTAAGCCGCGAGCAGGCGGAGAGACTGGTTATCGGGGTGATGCGCAATTCTGTTGGAGAGGGGCTGGCTACAGCGTTTATTTCTGCCACGATCGATGGGGTACCCATGGAGGCAACTAATGCTAAAAAGCTTGCCGCAGGGCGGATTGGTGCTTGGGTGGCTTCTTGGAATACGGCGCTTTATGCACAAAGAGAGGCGGGCTTGGCGGCGGAAGATTTGGTGCGTGGAGAGGTACTCATGCGCACAACCTTGTATGTGGCGGCTTCATTAAAAATGCCTCAGCAAGATGTGCTGCGCTGGCGAAAAGTTTTAGAAAAAATGCGCAAGGATGGCAGTATTGAGGCACTTGAAAAAAAATATCGTTACGAGGCACCCTAAACTGGGAATGCTTCTTTATCGAGCGTCAGCATTTTAAATCCTTCTGCATCTGCCTTTAGATAGCCGCCTTTTCCTTGGTACCAATCGGGCAACACCCAGCGTTGTCCGCATGCAAGCTTGTGCAGTGCAGGGCGATGAGTATGGCCATGAATCAGGGTTTGGACGTGGTGCTGTGCCATCAGTTGCTCTATGGCCTCTTCGTTGACATCCATAATTTCGCTACGCTTCATTTGATTAGATGCTTTAGAGCGCTGGCGTAGCTTTTCGACCTGACCTTGCCGCCAACGTCGTGGCAGGGCTAGAAACAGGGTTTGTACTAGGGGATGCCTGACGATACGGCGAAAGCGCTGATAAGCAAGATCATCGGTGCAAAGTGCATCGCCGTGGGCAATCAGCAGGGTTTGCCCGTTAATATGAATCAGGCTAGGGTCAGGTAAGATGCTGAGCTTGGCTGCAGCAGCAAAGCGAGTGCCCGGTAAAAAATCTCGGTTGCCAGCTAAAAAGAAAACTTTAACGCCTTGATCTGCCAATTGGGCAATTGCCGTCACAATTTCGGCATTAAATGCTTCATCTAGGCCATCATCGCCGATCCAGAATTCAAATAAATCCCCCAAGATATACAAGGCGCTGGCGCTGCTTGCTGGGCCTTGTAAAAAGGCATGAAAAGCCACTGTCGTGGCCGGGTCTTCCGGTGACAGGTGGAGATCAGAGATAAATAAAGTGGGCGATGGCATAAATCTAGGCTGGGCAAGTTAGCCCAAAGGGGCGGGGCGGCGCTGGCCATGCCAGCGCCCAAAACCATTAAATCATTAAGCTAAAACTTCAGCCTTAATAATCATTACATCTTCTTTAGGCACATCTTGGTGAAAGCCTTTGCTGCCTGTTTTGACGTTTTTTAGTTGATCAACGACTTCTTTACCTTCGATAACCTTGGCAAATACGCAGTAGCCAAAGCCCTGTGCCGTTGCGCTTTGGTAGTTCAGGAAGTCATTATTGGCAACGTTAATAAAGAATTGGGAAGAAGCTGAATGTGGGTCAGGAGTACGCGCCATTGCTAGGGTGTAGGCGTCGTTTTTCAGGCCATTAGCGGCTTCGTTTTTAATTGGAGCACGGCCTTCTTTCTTTTCGTCCATACCAGGCGCAAAACCACCGCCTTGCACCATAAAACCATCAATAATGCGGTGAAAAATCGTACCGTCGTAATGACCTTCTTCTACATATTGCAAGAAATTAGCCACAGTCAACGGTGCTTTTTCTGCGTTGAGTTCAACGATGATATCGCCAAAAGTAGTGGTGAGTTTTACATTGCTCATGATGCTTCCTTTTTGAATGTTATTTGCCTGACTTTTTGCCAAGCTCGCGGGCTGATTGAATGGTAATGGTGCTTACTGGCACATCGCCAGCTGCTGTTGGGCTAACACTGATTTGATCGACTACCGGCAGGCCAGAAATGACTTTGCCAAATACGGTGTAACCAAAGCCATCACGGCTTGGGTAGTTTAGAAAGTCGTTATTTTTTGAATTAATAAAAAACTGTGCAGTGGCCGAATCAGGATCGGCTGTTCTGGCCATGGCGATGGTGCCACGATCGTTTTTTAAGCCTTTTTCAAAGGCGATTTTTGCTTCATTTTTAACAGATGGGCGAGTTGGCTTTTCGGCCATTTTCTCATCCATGCCACCACCTTGAATCATAAAATCACGAATCACGCGGTGAAAAATAGTACCGTCGTATTGCTTGTCTTTAACATATTGCAAGAAATTTGCCACAGTCAGAGGGGCTTTTTCTGGATAAAGCTCGATCACCACTTTACCTTTAGATGTGATCAATTCAACCTGCGGATTGGCGGCAAAAGCGCTTACGCTGGCTAGAACAAGGCTTGCTGCAACAACAAGACGTTTCATCGTGTTTTTCCAAGGGAGTGATTAAAGGGCGAAATTTCGCGCAATTATAGCACGCGTCGTTAGCGCTCGTTACCTCGCTCAAATCCAGTATTACCCCGTTGGTTTGCTCGGTAATTGTCGTGGTTTATGCCTATTTATGGGGTAAAATCGCGGTATTCTATGGATCGATACCCTCATGCTGAAACTCCCTTCACTAGATCAGTTTATTTCTGAGTTTGATACCGTACTACGCACTCTTGCGGCCTCCGCACAGAGCGTGCGTCCTCACCCTGATGAGGGCGTTACAGAGATTGAAATGAGTGCTGTAGAAAAGCAGCATGCGGCAGGCTTGATGCGGGTAAATCATTGCGGTGAAGTGTGTGCACAGGCGCTTTATCAAGGCCAAGCCTTAACGGCGCGTGATCCTGCGACTCGTGATGCTCTACGTGAGGCTGCGCACGAGGAAGTCGAGCATTTAGCTTGGACCGAAGCGCGTATTGCCGATTTAGGTAGCCATAAAAGTCTGCTTAATCCGCTGTGGTATGCAGGCTCTTTAGCAATCGGAGTAACGGCAGGCGTGATTGGGGATAAATGGAATTTGGGCTTTTTGGCGGAAACCGAGCGCCAAGTTGCGGCTCATTTGCAATCTCATCTTAGCCAGTTACCAGAGCAAGACGCCAAGAGCCGGGCGATTGTGGCCCAGATGCATATTGATGAAACTCAGCATGCAGAAAAAGCCGAGGAGCTGGGTGCAGCTTCTCTGCCATTTCCTGTGGCAAAAGCGATGAAACTCAGCTCAATTGTGATGACTTCACTTTCTTATCGGCTGTAAATGTTGAGCTAAATCAGAGCAAATTTAAATAGGGTGTATGACAGGTAAATTGTTTACAGATTTGCCTTTAGGCTTACAGATATAACGCTAAGTAACGATTTACGTTATCTGGGGCCTTTTATGTCTGAAATGAATTCACCTGCGCAGGTGGTTGATTATGTTGATCATGCCGCGTCAGAAAAAGCCGCACTTCCCTTCGGTCGCTTGCTGGTTATGGCGATTATGGGTGGGGTATATATTGGGCTTGGGGGCTTGTTGGCGCTAGTGGTTGCTGGGGGCGCGCCGGGCTTGCAGGCAAGTAACCCCGGTATAGTGAAATTGCTCTTCGGGATGGTTTTTCCCTTGGGTTTTATTGCGGTTGTTTTGACCGGGGCAGATTTATTTACCTCCAATTGTGCGACTCAAGTGGTGGCTTTATGGCGCAAAAACGTCAGTCCACTCACGATGGTGAGAGTCTGGAGCGTTTCATATTTAGGTAATTTCATTGGTGCGTGTTTTGCCGCTTGGGCCTATACCAGTGCAACCGATTTATTCACCCCAGATCAACCTTGGACTCAATACCTGTTGAGCATGGCGCAACACAAGTTAGACAACCCCTTTATGGTGAGTTTTATGCGTGGGGTGCTGGCTAATATTTTGGTCTGTATCGCGACATGGCAAGGCTATTCTGCTAAAGATACCTTGGGCAGAATGGTGGGGATCTGGTTGCCTGTGATGGGCTTTGTGGCATTGGGTATGGAGCACAGCATTGCCAATATGTTTTTTATCCCTGCTGCCATGCTGGCTGGTTTTGACGTGACATGGAGTCATTTTTTCGTGGCTAACTTAGTGCCTGTTACTTTGGGTAATTTAGTTGGGGGCGCTATTTTTGTGGGGCTGCCCTATGTTTGGCTTTATACCAAACCACAAAAAGAGTTGTCTTCGGCAAAGAAAAGCTAATCACTTTAGATCATTTTCTACAAAAAACGCGCCGTGGGCGCGTTTTTTTATTGTGCCTCAATCACCACAAAATCATGCGTAATCATAGCGCTTTTTGCCAGCATGATTGATGCAGAACAGTATTTTTCTGCAGATAATTTGATGGCTCTTTCTACTTGTTCAGGCTTTAAATCTTTACCGGTTACGGTGTAATGCAGATGAATCTTGGTAAAAACTTTAGGCTCGGTATCAGCGCGTTCAGCATCTACATCAACCACGCAATCTCTTACGTCAGCACGGCCTTTCTTCAGAATATGGATAACATCATAGGCGGAGCAGCCCGCCGTGCCCATCAGCACCATTTCCATAGGCCTGGGGCCTAAATTGCGGCCGCCGCCTTCGGGTGGGCCGTCCATCAGCACTGCATGACCTGATTCAGATTGAGCTAAAAAACTCACTTCTTCTACCCATTTAACGCGCACTTTCATCGGTGTTCTCCCTGTGTGTTGGGCATTTTAACGCATGATTTATGACCTATGCAGCATGCTTATTCTTGAGGCCCGTATTTTGCGTTGCAAAAAATGTCTTGTCATGGTTTATGTCTCACGCGATAATGGCCCTAACATCAGAGTGTTTTTTACTTTGTTGTTGTCTCCTCCATCCTCCTTTTTGGTGGGATTTCACGCAATCCAGATGGGTTGCGTTTTTTTTAGACTAGGCCTATTTTCGAAATGGGTAGTCACTAGATTTGACAAGTAATTGCGGGTACAGATATAATCCGCGACTTTCTCAAAATCGTAACGTGGAAGAGCAGTCATGAAAACCTTTTCTGCCAAACCGCACGAAGTTAAGCGCGAGTGGTTCGTTGTTGATGCTACCGATATGGTTCTCGGTCGTCTCGCGGCTGAAGTCGCTAAACGTCTGCGTGGCAAGCACAAAGCCGAGTACACCCCTCACGTAGACTGTGGTGACCACATCGTGGTGGTGAACGCAGACAAGATCCGCGTAACCGGCAACAAAGCAACAGATAAAATTTACTACCGCCACACTGGTCACCCAGGTGGTATTTACCAGCGCACCTTTTCCGAGATGCAAGAAAAATTCCCGGGTCGCGTGCTAGAAATGGCTGTTAAGGGCATGCTTCCAAAGGGTCCTCTCGGCTACGCTATGATCAAAAAGATGAAGGTTTATGCAGGTAGCGAACATCCGCACACCGCGCAACAACCTAAAGCTTTTTCTATCTAAGCGTTAACGCGTTTTCTACTAAGGAATTTGTATCATGGTAGGTAAATACTATTACGGTACCGGCCGTCGCAAGAGCGCAGTTGCTCGTGTGTTCGTTGCCAAGGGTAGCGGCAATATCATAGTCAACGGCAAGCCGGTTGATTCTTACTTTCCTCGCGAAACTAGTCGCATGGTCGTTCGCCAGCCTCTAGAACTGACCGCAAACCTCGAATCCTTCGACATTATGGTTAATGTTGTTGGTGGTGGTGAAACCGGCCAAGCCGGTGCGATCCGTCACGGTGTAACTCGTGCCCTGATTGAATTTGATGCAGCTCTTAAAGGCAGCCTCAAAGCAGCAGGTCTTGTTACTCGCGATGCTCGTGAAGTTGAACGTAAGAAAGTGGGTCTACACGGCGCTCGTCGTCGCAAACAGTTCTCCAAGCGTTAATTCGCTGGTACTGCTTTCTACAAAAGCCACCTTCGGGTGGCTTTTGTGTTATCTGGACATGGTAAATAGCTTACAAAGTTTGATCGAACAACTGGGTTTCCTTATATTTTCGTGAAATGTTTGGGCGAGTAGTGCCCTTTTTGTTTTAAGATTCGGCATACCTAACTAAAAGAGACGACACAGCATGATCAAGGTGGGGATTGTTGGCGGTACGGGCTATACCGGCGTAGAGCTATTACGTTTGTTGGCGCGTCATTCTGGTGTAAAACTGCAAGCCGTGACTTCGCGAAAAGAAGCAGGCATGAAAGTTGCCGAAATGTATCCAAGCTTGCGTGGCTGGGTAGATTTGGCTTTCTCTACCCCTGAAGAAGCCCGTCTTACTGAATGTGATGTGGTGTTTTTTGCAACGCCGAATGGCATTGCGATGCAGCAAGCTCGTGAGCTGCTCGATGCAGGCGTTAAAGTGATCGATTTGGCTGCGGATTACCGTATTAAAGATCTCGCCGAATGGTCTAAATGGTATGGCATGCAACATGCTTCGCCTGAGCTGGTCGAAGAAGCCGTATATGGCTTACCAGAAATTAATCGTGCTGCAATTAAAGGCGCGCGCCTGATTGCTAATCCAGGCTGCTACCCAACAGCGGTTCAACTTGGCTTTTTACCGCTGATTGAGGCGGGTGTTATTGATACGACTAGCCTGATCGCCGATTGTAAGTCGGGTGTATCGGGTGCTGGCCGCAAAGCCGAAGTGGGCGCCTTATTTGCCGAAGCTGGGGATAATTTTAAGGCTTATGGCGTGGCAGGGCATCGCCATTTACCAGAAATTCGTCAAGGCTTGGCGCGTGTTGCCGGGACCGATGTGGGTTTAACTTTCGTGCCGCATCTTACGCCACTGATTCGTGGCATTCATGCCACGCTTTACGCAAAAATCACTCAAGATGTGGATTTGCAAGCTTTGTTTGAGCAGCGCTATCACGGCGAGCAATTTGTTGATGTGCTGCCTGCTGGCTCGCATCCTGAAACCCGCTCTGTGCGTGGCGCGAATGTGTGCCGGATTGCAGTTCATCGCCCGCAAGGCGGCGATACGGTTGTGATCTTGTCGGCCATTGATAATCTGGTCAAAGGTGCGGCAGGGCAAGCCGTGCAAAATATGAATATCCTCTTCGATCTGCCTGAAGGCACAGGCCTCGATATCGTTCCCTTATTACCTTAAGTGCCACTCAAACGCTTTTATCGTTTGCAAAGAGCGCGGCTTACTGCCGCGCCTCTCTCGCTGCAGCCTGTGATTGGCTGGGGAAGCAGGTTGCTGCGGATTGTATTGCTGCTTTGTATAGCGGCCAGCTTGCTGGCGATTGGTACTTATTTGGGCTATCAGTACGCTTTTGATCGTAATGCAGTCAGCACGGCAGAAAAAATGCAGCGCTTAGCCAGCCAAAGTGAGCAACTAGGGTCGGGGCAAGCCAAGCTGCAGATGCTTGAGCAGCAAATTAAAATTGGTCAAGGCGAGCGAGATGGTTTGCTGCAAGCCTTGGGTGCTGCACAAAGCGAGCTGGCGGCGAAGCAAGAAACCCTGTCTTTTTTTGAATCGCTGCTGCAAAGTAATGATCGCAGCCGAGCTGTAAGTTTTAGCGCTTGTGAGCTGCAATCTATTGGTGGCGGGCGCTGGCGTTACCGATTGCTGCTGGTGCAAGGGACGGATCGCAGTACTGAGTTTGTCGGGCGCTTACAAGCCAGTGTGCAATATCAGGAGCAGGGTAAACGCCAAAATCTGCAGATTGAGCCCTTGCTCGTGAAGTTTAGCCATTATCTGCGTCAGGAGGGTGAGCTGACTTTACCAGCCAGCGTGCAGCCACAATTATTTGAAGCACGTATTTTTATGGAAGGTATCGACCCCGCAGGCGGGGAAAGCAAACCCATAAGAAACAAGGAAAAGCCTTTTGTTTCTTATGAGAATAACAAACAAGCTGTTGCCAGCTGCCAGAAAAAAGGAGGATGAGCGTGTTTAAAAGCAAAAAAGGTTCGACCAAAATAGATAGCCTGATTGGCCAGGGCACGACAGTGAGGGGCGATATTAGCTTTGCTGGTGGCTTAAGAATTGATGGCACAGTGATTGGCCGGGTTTCTGCCAGCGATCCAAAAAATGGTACTTTGGTGGTCAGTGAAAAAGCACGTATTGAAGGCAGCGTACAATGCTCCCATCTGATTCATAACGGCGAAATTGTTGGGCCGATTGAAGTAGCTCAATATGTTGAATTGCAAACCAAGGCGCGCATTACCGGTGACTTGAGTTATAAAACATTAGAAATGCATGCTGGAGCGATGATACAAGGCAAGCTGCTGCATTTAAGCAATGGCAAGCAGGAAGAAGTCGATCCGATCACCTTTCCGACTGTCTCGCAGCCTACCTGACTTAAACCTGTCTAGGGATGCTGGATTTTCTTGTAACCGGACTTCCCTTTATTCAGGGTGCTTAAGTCCAGTAGGCAGCTAAGATTGACCGCTGTAGTCTGCACGGTAGATAATACCTTATCCTTTTAGTCAACTATTCTTGGAGTGTCCCATGAACACTGTGACCGACATGCCAATCCCCTTTGTTTTCACTGATTCTGCTGCGGAAAAAGTCCGTGATCTGATTATCGAAGAAGGCAATCCGGATCTGAAATTACGTGTGTTTGTAACCGGCGGTGGCTGTTCTGGCTTCCAGTACGGATTTACTTTCGATGAAATTACCAATGAGGACGATACGCCCGTTGAAAAGAACGGTGTAACGCTCTTGGTCGATCCAATGAGCTATCAATATCTGGTTGGCGCCGAGATTGATTACGTTGAAAGCCTCGAAGGCTCGCAATTCACCATCAAAAACCCAAATGCATCGACCACTTGTGGTTGTGGTTCTTCATTCTCGGTTTAAGTTGGTCTGAATCCATAAAAGGAAGCTTGGCTTCCTTTTTTTTCGCCTGTTCCTTGCTGATCTTTAGCTAAGCCCTTGGCGCATAATAACTTCTCTGAACTCAAAGAAAAGTGATGTGTAGCTTGGTGCTGAGCTTGCGAAGCCCAATGTTTTCGCTGGTGTAGTTCCATACTACTGACTGATAATGAGCTTACTCAATGGGAGGGTAGGCATGTTTGAATCAGCGCAGTTGGGCCATAAAATTGATAAGAGTACTTATAAAGAGCAGGAGCCTTTATTGCGTGAAGCGCTGCTTGCGGTGCAATACCAATTAAAAGAGCAGTCTCATTTTCCTGTTGTGATTTTACTGGGCGGTGTGCCCACGGCAGGTAAGGCAGAAACGGCTAATTTATTACTCGAATGGCTGGATCCCCGCTTAATTGAGAGCCATGCTTTCGGGCTTAAAAGTGATGAAGAGCTGGCCAGGCCTGCCATGTGGCGCTATTGGCGCGCCTTGCCACCCAAAGGCAAAATTGCTCTGATGTTTGGCGGCTGGTATGCAGGGCCGATGTGGGATTATTTGCAAGGTGGTTATGCAGATCGCTTTGAGCATGAGGTGGAGCGCATTGCCCGCTTTGAAAAAATGCTGGCCGATGAAGGCGTGCTACTGCTGAAGTTCTGGCTGCATTTGCCGAAAGATGAGCTTAAAAAACGGATTAAAAAACTGGAAGCGGATGATCGCACTGCCTGGCGGGTCACCGCGCAAGATAAGCAGTTTTTAAAACATTATGATCAGATTATGCAAGCACAGCTTGCGATGGTGATGCGCACTAATCTGGCCGATGCGCCATGGCGAATCATTGAAGGCAGCGATGCTAATTATCGCTCGCTCACCGTAGGCAAGCAGATTGAAGAAGCCATCAAGCATCATCTTGCCCGGGCAACACCCAAGCAAAATCGTGTTGAAGCCGCACCTTTGCTGCCATCGATCGATGGCCTGCGTCTCTTGGATAAACTAGAATTAGATGGCGATTTAAGTAAGGCAGATTACGCAGTTAAGCTTGAAGAATTGCAAGGTCGTTTGAATCTGTTGACGCGTCATCCCAAGTTTAAAAACACCTCGGTTTCTTTGGTTTTTGAAGGCATGGACGCCGCAGGCAAGGGCGGCAGCATTCGGCGAATTACCGCTGCGCTGGATGCGCGTCAGTATCGGGTGGTTCCTATTGCAGCTCCGACAGAAGAAGAACGCGCCCAGCCTTATCTCTGGCGTTTCTGGCGGCACGTACCTCAGCATGGGCGGATGACTATTTTTGATCGCTCATGGTATGGCCGTGTGTTGGTTGAGCGAGTGGAAGGCTATGCGCCTCGTGCCGACTGGATGCGTGCTTATAACGAAATTAATGATTTTGAAGCAGAATTAGATGCCGCTAATAGCATTGTGCTGAAATTCTGGTTGGCAATTAGCAAGGAAGAGCAATTAAGGCGATTTGAAGAGCGTGAAAAAATTGAATTTAAACGTTTTAAAATCACCGATGAAGATTGGCGTAATCGGGAGAAATGGGATGAATATATCGTGGCAGCCAGCGATATGATTGATCGCACCAATACCCTGCATGCACCTTGGCATATGATAGGCGCTAATAATAAATATCAGGCCCGAATCAGTATTCTAGAAAAACTTTGTGAGGCTGTAGAGTCTCGTCTACAACGTAAGGATAAAAAATAATGAGCTTCAGTTTAAATACACCTTTAGATGCAAAAGCATGCGCACAATTATTTACCGAAGCCCGTACGCATAATGCCTGGCAAGAGCGCCCTGTGAGTGATGAGTTATTGCATCAGCTTTATGATTTATTAAAATGGGCGCCGACTTCGGCTAATGCTGCGCCAGCACGATTTATTTTTGTTAAATCAGCAGAGGCAAAGGCTAAATTATTGCCTAGCCTAAGCGAAGGCAATATTGAAAAAACCATGAGTGCGCCAGTGACGGTTATTGTTGCTTATGATTTAGAGTTTTATGAACAACTGCCCGCATTATTTCCACAAGCCGATGCAAAAAGCTGGTTTGCGGGTAATGAAGCCGCAATCACAAGTACGGCACAAAGAAACGGTAGCCTGCAAGGTGCATATTTAATGCTGGCTGCTCGCGCATTAGGCTTAGACTGCGGCCCTATGTCTGGTTTTGATTTGTCTAAAGTGGATGAGGCTTTCTTTGCGGGCAGCCAGTGGCGTTCTAATTTTCTGATTAATTTGGGCTATGGCGATACAGCTCAGCTTTACCCAAGAAACCCACGTTTGGATTTCTCGCAAGCTTGCCGGATTGAGTAAGAGATTTTCTTGTTTATAGAAACGCGAAGAAATGATCGGGGTTTTTATCTTTTTCGTGTTTCTACGCGATGATTTGTAATCAGTAATTAGTTTTTGGGAAAATAATGGCGGAATGGAGTGTTTGGAAGGCGTTGGAGCAAGCTCGGCAAAAAAAGCGCGATCTTGATCCCCTGTTTGCTCGGGCAGGTATTGCGCCTGAGCTGGCAACCATTGCAAATCGAATTGGTTTGGATTTAAAACGCGCTCCGCCTACCTTGCCTCTGCTCACTGGCGATAAAACACGTGATGCTGAAGCGATGGGCATGTATTACGAAGGCTATGCACGGCAGTATGAAGAAGCCTTTTATAAAGCAGAAAACTTACTGCGTTTTACTTGGGTGCCAGAGGCAGCGCCTATTGGCTCCCAAGTTTCTGCCGAAATTCTTCGTTTACGTGATCAGCTAAAAAACGAGCAGGGCAAAACGCCGGATTTCTCTAAGCTAGAAGGGTTGCTCTTTAATTATGTGCGCCTGGATCATCCGGAGTTAGAGCTTGCCCCAGATTTATTGTCTAATCGTCGCCGTGAGCTGACTGATGTGGCGGGTTATCCGCTCTTGGTTCAGCATGCGCACAGTGAAACACAAAATGACAGCGTGCCGCCTTTGCTGAGTGAAGCATTTAAAATTCAGTTAAGCGAGCATTTACAGCGTTATTTAGCTTCTCCTTGGCTGCACTGCCCCTTGATTACTCAGTGGTATGTCACCCTTGCTCTGGATACGGGGCTGGCGCGTAAAAAGCATGATGCGCTGGATGATCAGCTAACCGCTTCTTTGCTAAAGCGCCGCTGGCCATCGCTGTCTAACTGGATGCCACAGTTCGAATTTGCTGATCAGTGTTGGTATGTGTCTTTATCACTGCTGGCGCTGGTCAGCTTGTTTATGGAATGGTGGTGGCTTGCGGCACCGATGGTGATCTGGCTGCATTTATCACTGGGCGCGCATCGGCGGGAAAGAAAAGAAGTAGAAGACCGGCGTGCTTTTTTATTAGGTCAGGCACAGATGCTTAAAAGAACACGTGATCGATTTGGAGTTGGGCTCATTTCCTTAGAAAAACTGGCTTTCCAGTTACGGCATTGGGACGAGAAGGGCGAGTATTTTGAGCCTCAGCTCTTTGATTTGCTTGCTTTACACCAGCATGAGGCCTGATGGTGCAGGTTTTTTTGTTTGCAAGAGGTGCTCGCGCATTTAGAGGTATGGTGGTTTATGCACCTTACATCAGCCGCCCGGATGTTAAAGCTGACATTCCTATAGAACGATCGTACAATAACGACACAGATTCTTCTTGGATTACATCGTGTACGCTCAGCGCAAGATCATCCATATTGATTGCGATTGCTTTTACGCCGCAGTAGAAATGCGCGATCAACCTGCGCTCTGCGATGTGCCTCTGGCGATTGGTGGTGAAGCTGATCGGCGTGGTGTGATTGCCACGTGTAATTATCCGGCACGCAAGTTTGGTGTGCACTCGGCGATGTCGACTTATCGAGCACAGCAACTGTGCCCTCAGCTCGTTTTACTTCCCCCTGATTTCCCTCGTTATCGTGCCGCATCACAAGCGATGCGCGCTATTTTTGCCGATTACACAGACAATATTGAACCCTTGTCCTTGGATGAAGCTTATTTAGATGTAACGGGGCTGCCGCATTGTCAGGGCAGTGCCTCACGCATGGCGCTGGAAATTAGAGAACGTATTGCCAAAGAAGTCGGCATTACGGCCAGTGCAGGCATTGCCCCAAATAAACTCTTAGCCAAAATCGCTAGCGATTGGCATAAGCCCAACGGGCAGTTTGTGATCCGCCCGCAGGATGTCGATGCTTTTATGCCTAGCTTACCGCTTAAAAAGCTCTGGGGTGTAGGCAAGGTCACTGCTGCCCGTTTGGCAAGGCAGGGTGCGCATTGTTGTGCCGATTTACAGGGCTGGCCCTTGGAGCGATTGCTGCGAGAATTCGGTAAATTTGGCAGCCAGTTGTTTGAGCAGTGCCGAGGGATAGATTTGCGCCCTGTTGCCACTGATGAGCGGCGAAAATCATTATCGGTCGAAAACACCTTTGATCATGACCTGCCTGATTTAGCATCTTGTTATGCGGTCTTGCCTGCTTTAGTGGGCGATTGGCAGCAGCGTATGCAGCGCGCCATCGGCGAACGCCAGCATAAAGCTTTCGTAAAAATAAAATTCAGTGATTTTAGCCAAACCACGGTGGAGTGCATTTGCCCGCATCCATCTATAGAAACCTTTAGCCTTTTGTTGGCTGAAGGTTTTGAGCGGGGCAAAAAGCCCGTGAGGCTCTTGGGTGTGGGGGCAAGATTTGAAGAGGTCAGAGTGCAGCCAGAGCAGCTTTGCTTATGGCCTGCGTGATGGGGGATCACCATATTTCTGCTTAAAAAATAAGCAGATTAGCAAGCTGCTTCAGCTCGCCTTGATAGAGAGCTAAACCTTGAACCACAGAGTAAAATGAGACCACAGAGAAAACCATAAAATCTATTGTTTACTCTGTGAAACTCTGCGTTCTTTGTGGTTCAATATTTTGGTGGCTTAGCTTTAAGCTAAAGCATCTTTATCACTCAGAAAAAACAATGCCAGCTTCGCTTGTTGACTCGCTGATATGGCAAGCAAACAAGCGTAAGCGAACAAATTTCAGTTGCCTATTTAGCCAGCGCCTTTTGTTTTTCCAGCATACGGCGTTTGATTTCTGCGATGGCGACAACGGTGGCTTTTTCACCTTCTAATATGGCGACGTTTTTCTGGTCGAAATCAGCGGCACCAATCTTGCCCACTTTGGGGCGAATAATAAAATCTGCGCGGATCATTTCTTGTTCGCCTAGCTTTTGGCCCATGATCATGACGGCTTGATTCACTATCCCAAGCATGCTGTTCGGTGTGTTGCTGCCATTGGCTTTGGATGAAATATCAACGGCGATAATAAAATCAGCGCCTAGCTCTTTGGCTGCATCAACCGGTACAGGGCTGATGACGCCACCGTCCACATAGCGACGGCCAGCAATCATTACCGGCTCAAATACACCGGGAATACTAGATGAGGCGCGCACTGCTTGGCCGGTGTTGCCACGTGCAAACGAAATACGCGTGCCGGTATCTAGCTCGGTTGCGACTGCCGAAAAAGGCTTGTTGAGCTTATCTAAGGGGCGGTTATCAACCAGTTTATTGACGTAATCTTGTAGTTTTTGCCCTTTCACTAAGCCACCGGATAGCAGGCTTAAGTCGCGGATTTGCGATTCATCTAGGCCAAATGCACGTTCTTGCAGGGTGAAGCCATCCATTCCCGAAGCGTAAAGTGCGCCAACCACGCTGCCGGCACTCGTGCCTGAAACCACATCTGGCACAATGCCGTTGGCTTCCAGCATTTTAATCACGCCAATATGGGCAAAGCCTTTGGCGGCTCCGCCTCCGAGGGCTAGACCAATTTTAAGTTTTGGGAGTGGTTTAGGCGCAGCAGGTGGGTTGCTGGTACACGCGGCTAAAAAGCTCAGGGTGATTAAGCTGGCAAACAGTTTTTTCATACGATTTTCTCCAAGGCGATGACGTAGGCCGTTTGCCCATCGCAGCGCCATTTTATGTCGAATTGATAGAGTCTTACGCCATAGATACGGTCTGCATCGTTTGCATAGGCGGGGCGTGGATCTTGTTTTAATACATCTTCAATCAGCGCACGCAGCTCTGGCTTCATGTGGATTGCCGCTTCAGGGCTAAAAACAACCGCGAGTTCTGGTGGCGGGCTGTTCGCAAAGCCACCTTGTGCATCGGGGATGCTTTCAGCGTAAGGAATATAAGGCTTGATATCTAAAATAGGCGTGCCATCTACTAAATCAATGCCTTTAAATGTGAGGGTGACGCCAGATTGGGTGTCGACTTTAATGAGCTCGACTAAAGACAAGCCAATTGGATTAGGCCGAAACGGTGAGCGGCTGGCAAAAACGCCAATGCGCGTATTACCACCTAGCCGAGGCGGGCGCACCGTGGGCTTCCAGTCTGTGGCGCTTTGGTGAAACACAAAGGTAAGCCAGACATGGGAGAACGCCTCCAGGCCGCGTACGGCTTCGGCACGGTTATAAGGTGGTTGCAGCTTAAGTACGCCTAAGGCGTTGGGGGCTAGGCTGGGCTGGCGTGGAATACCAAATTTATCTGCAAAGGGAGTGGCCAAGTAGCCGATGGGCTGAAAGGTAAAACTGCTCACGCTGGCGTCCACAAAGAGTCAAAAAAAAAGCGGGGCCGAAGCCCCGCTGGATTATATGCGAAAGTGTCTTTTGCTTTACAGATTATGTACCCAGATCACGCCTATCATAATTGGCGCAACGATGGCACAAATACCACGGAAAGCAGGGATCCAGCGCCCGCCACCATTGCTGAGTAGCTCACTATGGATGCGTGGCCAAATCGTCCAACCCGCGAAGATGGCAACTAAAATGCCGCCTGCAGGCATCATGATGTTGGATGTTGCGTAGTCCATCAGATCAAACGCTGTTTTGCCAAATAACTTGCTCTCTGCCATGGTGCCAAATGAGAGTGCCGCCGGGATGCTGGCGATAAAGACGGCAACGGTAGTGATATAAGCCGCGCGGCGACGTTCCCAGCCAAACTCATCGATAAAGTAGCTAACAATCGGCTCAACAATCGATACCGATGAGGTGAGCGCTGCAAATAACAGCAGCAAGAAGAAGGCAATCGCCCATGCTTGGCCAAATGGCATTTGCGCAAAGATGGCTGGCATGGTGATAAACGTCAGGCCGGGGCCAGCTGCTGGGTCAACGCCAAAAGCAAATACGGCAGGTAGAACCATAAAGCCCGCTAAGACGCTAGCTAAGGTGGCTAAGATAGAAATCCACAGTGTTGCACCGGCTAGATTGGTTTCTTTATCTACATAAGAGCCATAGGAAATAATAATCCCCATGCCCAGAGACAGTGAGAAGAAAGCCAGCCCAAGGGCATCAACCACCATGGCAGAAGTTAGCTTACTAAAATCTGGGGTAATAAAGTAGCGAACGCCTTCCCATGCACCGGGCAGGGTAAGCGAGCGGGCAATCAACACCAGCATTAAGATAAATAGCGCAGGCATTAGCACCTTACTCATGCGCTCAATGCCTTTTTGTACTCCGCCTAATACAACGGCAACGGTTACGCCTAGAAATATGGCGGTATAAAACAAGGAGCTGGCAGGGTCAGCAATAAAGTGCGTAAAGGCGGCACCGAGTGCTTTAGTATCTTGCCCCAGCGCTTCGCCAGTAATGGATTTACCAATGTAAGCAATCACCCATCCGCCGACCACGCTGTAGTAAGCCATCACAATAAAAATACACAGTACAGATAAGCGCCCAGCCCAAGGCCAGAGACCGCCTTTTAAATCACGGAACGCCGTGGTTGCAGAGCGATTGGCTGCGCGGCCAATCACCATTTCTGCGAGAAGAAGCGCGATACCGACGGTGAAAACGCAGGCAAGATAGGCCAGCAGGAACACACCGCCACCATTTTTACCTGCTACATAGGGGAATTTCCAGATGGCACCTAGGCCAACTGCGGAGCCAGAAGCGGCCAGAATAAAGCCGAGGCGAGAGCCCCAATTTGCACGAGACATAGATCATTTTCCGAAATAATTGCTGCTGAAAAAAAGGACATAGAACTACCCCGTCATTTTTTTGAAAGACAGATTTCGAAAAGATGGCATCAATAAGCTGATTTGCTGAAAGGCTATCTTTATAAATCAAAAAAGGCTTATGGCTTTTGGTGATTTAATGGGTAAGTTTGCATTTAACCTGACTTGTTATTTTTTATCTTCATTGAATAGTTACTTGATTGTTTCTATTTATTCTTTATGCGTGTATGGCTGACTTGGGATTGATTGTGTCCGCGCAATGAATAAAAAGAAGGGGGAGGGGAGTTTTTGACTTGCCAAGCTAGAAACAAGACGCGACACTAGCCGCTCTTTTGTGAGGTAGCCATGTCATTTTATTTTCGCCCCGATAATGTCCCTGAGCTTGATGGCCTAAGCCGTTGGGAGCAACGTGTTTTGCTGCGCGGCACATTTTTAAAAGAACGCGCCATGTCAACGTTAGTCTTGCTCGTCGTGGTGATTGCCAGCGTGCAATTTGTAATCAATCCTGTTTTGGCTTCTGTTTGGCCTAATTTCCAAAATAATAGTATTCCCTATGCGGGCGTACTGGTCGTTTGGTTATTGCTTCTGATGTGGCTACGCGATGTGGTGATGATGAATATATTGCGCCCTAAAATTGCAATTAAACGTGCTGAGAAAGCCAATGTGGCGATTCCTCCTACTGCTTAGTTGTGCCGTGTCGGCACGGGCCGCCACCATTGCCGTTGATGTTGGCCATTATCTGGCTGCGCCTGGTGCAACGAGTGCTTATGGGGTGAGCGAGTTTAGTTATAACTTAGCGCTCGCTCGCCAAGTAGAAAGCACCTTGCAGGCGGCAGGTCATAAGGTGATTCTCATTAATGCGGATGGGCGGATGCGTGAATTACGCGCTCGGGTACAGGCCGCAGCCTCGGCTGATTTACTGATTTCTATCCATCATGATTCGGTTCAGCCGCAGTATTTACAAATATGGGATGTAGCAGGCAAGAGCCAGCGCTATGCGGATCAATTTAGTGGCTATTCATTATTTGTCCACTCGCAAGCCCCGCAGTTTAGCCGCTCTCTGGCCTGTGCCCAGGCGATGTCGCAATCCTTGCTTGCTCAGGGGTTTAAGCCGACTAACCATCATGCTCCAGGTATTGCAGGGGAAGAGCGTGTGCAGCTGGATCCTCGCTTAGGTATTTATGATGCAGATTTTGTTGTAGTGCGCCTTGGCAAAGTTCCCGCTGTTTTGTTTGAAGCGGGGGTGATTGTGAATCGCGCCGAAGCGCTTACTTTGCAAGAGCCTGCGACTCAAACCCACATGGCCGAAGCCGTTTTAAAGGGCCTTGCCTGCCTAAAGTAAGCTGGAAGTCCCTGTTCTTTTGCGAAATGTTTATGCAAGGTTGGCACAGGGGCGGGTCTATCGTCTAAAATCTCCTCTTTGTTTTTTAATGAACTCGGTTGCCGCCATGCGCACGTCACAATTTTATTTCTCAACTTTAAAAGAAGCGCCTTCCGAGGCCGAACTGATCTCGCACAAGCTAATGCTGCGCGCAGGTTTAATTAAGCGCCTTGGATCAGGCCTCTATACATGGATGCCGCTGGGTTTGCGCGTACTGCGTAAAGTTGAAGCCGTGATCCGCGATGAAATGAATAAAGCGGGCGCGCAAGAAATGTTAATGCCTGCCGTGCAGCCTGCAGAATTGTGGCAAGAAACCGGTCGCTGGGATGTGTTTGGCCCGCAAATGCTGAAAATCACTGATCGTCATGAGCGCCAGTTTTGTTTTGGCCCAACACACGAAGAAGTGATTACCGATATCGCCCGCTCAGAATTACGCAGCTATAAGCAATTGCCGGTGAGTTTTTACCAGATTCAGACTAAATTCCGCGATGAAATCCGCCCGCGTTTTGGCGTGATGCGTGCGCGTGAATTCACGATGAAAGATGCTTATTCTTTCCATGCCAACTTTGAGTCGTTGCAAGCCACTTACGGTGCGATGTATCAAAGCTACTCCAATGTATTTACTCGTCTAGGCTTGAAATTCCGTGCCGTGGCGGCCGATACTGGCGCAATTGGTGGTTCTGGCAGCCATGAGTTCCATGTGTTGGCGGATGCGGGCGAAGATTTATTGGCCTATTGCCCAGATTCAGATTACGCAGCCAATACTGAGCTGGCCGAAGCCTTTGCGCCAGCCGAGCCACGCCGTGCACCAAGCGAAGCGATGCGTGATGTCGATACTCCGAAGCAAACTTCTTGCGAAGCCGTTGCTGCACTCATGGATATCAGCATTGATCGCACCGTTAAATTACTGGCCTTGATGACCTCTACCAATGAGCTAGTCATTGCCTTGCTGCGTGGTGATCACAGTCTGAATGAAGTGAAGCTGGCTAAGGTTGAAGGCATGGCTGATTTTCGCTTTGCCAGTGATGAAGAAATCCGTGCCGCTTTTAATTGCCCACCGGGTTTTCTTGGGCCGGTCGGTATTCCAGCTGGCGTGCGTGTGATTGCAGATCGCACCGTTGCCGCAATGAGCGATTTCGTTTGTGGCGCAAACAAGCCGAAATTCCACTTGGCAGGGGTTAACTTTGGCCGTGATCTGCCAGAGCCAAATATCGTTGCCGATATTCGTAATGTTGTGAATGGCGATGCAAGCCCGGACGGCAAAGGCACATTAGAAATCTGCCGTGGTATCGAAGTGGGTCATATCTTCCAACTGCGCACCACTTATGCAGAAAAGATGAAGTGTCAGTTTACCGATGCAGATGGTTCGCTAAAAACCATGGAAATGGGCTGCTATGGGATCGGTGTGTCGCGCATCGTTGCTGCTGCTATTGAGCAAAATCATGATGAACGTGGGATTAAATATCCGGCAGCGATTGCACCATTTACCGTTGCGATTGTGCCTATGGGTTATCACCGCTCAGAAACCATCAAAGCTGCGGCCGATGCGCTGTATGCCGAGTTTGTTGCTGCAGGCGTTGATGTCTTGCTCGATGATAGAAACGAGCGCCCGGGATCGATGTTTGCTGACATGGAACTCATCGGCATTCCGCATCGCATTACCATTGGTGAAAAAGGCTTGGCTGAAGGCATGGTTGAATACATCGCCCGTGCCGGTGGCGAGATGGAGAAAATCGCTTTAGCCGATGTAGTTCGCGTTCTTGGCGAAAAGTAATATGTAGTTATCAAGAAAAAGCGCTGTATATAATACAGCGCTTTTTTTGTATCCATTGCATGGAGAGAGGCGTGGCAGCCACATAGTTTGTATGTTTCTTGGCTTTTTCATGCGTGGTGCTGCCATTTTTGTTCGTTTAAGCGCCGTCTGCGGAAGCGGGACGTTGATGTGAATAAGAAATCCAACAAATTAGTAATCTATCAAATCAAATGCTTACATCATTACTGCGCTTTTATTGTACGGTAGTGGTTGACCGATGCGGCCTAGAGCCGTATATTTCGGCCTCTCGCTGCAGCACACACAGCAACACGGTGTTCGAGCCGCAGCGAATGATCTTTAAAAAAATACAGTCGATGAGTGTGAGTGCTT